>JAKFCR010000347.1:0-11164 GCA_036676545.1 Aeromicrobium sp.
TCCCATGTGAATTGCTCCTGTAGCTCGGGCGACTGACCCATCGACTCTACCGAGAAGTAACTTCGTTGGCCTGTCCTGAGGTGGGTGACCTTGACCACCAAACTACTCCGCAAGGACGACCGAGGGCGCGGGACGGCGGAGCACGACGAGCACGAGTCCGCCCAGGATGAGCGCGAGACCGACGTACACGCCGATTGGAGGCGTCTGATCGAGGAAGATCCCGGCCAGGATCGCCGCACCCGGCACCTCGAGGAGCAGCAGCAGCGAGATGAGCGCCGGGCTCATGACGGCGAGCAGATGGTTGAGCACGGAGTGACCGAGTAGCTGGGCGCAGATGGTCACGCCGATGATGGCGAGCCAGGTGTTGCGAGAGAAGTCGACCATCTCGACCTGCGCCACCAGGCATCCGGCGAACAGCAAAACGGCGCAGATGCCGTAGCAAACCACCGTGTACGACGTCGTGCTCACGCGCTCGCGTACGCGACTGCCGGCCATCAGGTAGATCGCTGCGGTGAGCCCACCAACCAGGGCGAGAAGGTCACCAGACAGTGCCCGGGCCGACAACGAGAAGTCGACACCGGTGATCACCAGCACTCCTGCGACGGCAATCGACACTCCGCCGATCACGGCAGCTGTTGTGGCTTCCCCGCGCAACCGATCGATCACCACGACGAACACGACCTGCATGCTCACCATCGCCGTGGCCGCGGCAACGGACGTCATCTTGAGAGCGGTGACCCACGTGGCAAAGTGCAGCGCCAACATGAGACCGGCGATCGCAACGTCTCGCCATCCCGAGCGACCCAACAGGCCAAGCTCACGCCGAATCGTACGAGCCGCGAAGGGGGCGACGACGATCGTGCCCAGCGCGTTGCGCCAGAACCCGATGGCCAGCGCCGGAGCGACTGCCCCGGCCATCAGCGGTCCCGAGGCAGACACGCCAAGGATCGCGACAATGGCGAGGAACGCATTCACCCAGACAGTGTGCCGCGCCGCGTATGCCGCCTCGTCTCGGCATGACTGTCGCAGCAAAACTAGAACAGGTTCTTGTGCGGAGGCAGTCGCGCTGCGATGCTTCGGGGATGGACCTGGAATCACTCGAAGAAATCCGCCGCCTCAAGTACCGCTACTTTCGGTCGCTCGACCTGAAGCTCTGGGACGAGTTCGGTGACACGTTCACCGACGATGCCGTCGGCCGCTACGGCACCAAGGTGTACGGCGAGCTGGACGCGCTCGAGGGCCGTGACGCGATCGTCGGGTTCATGAGCGAGAAGCTCGGCAACGACATCATCACCGCACACTTCGCCCACCACCCCGAGATCGACATCGACGGCGACACCGCCGAGGCGTCGTGGGGCTTCGAAGACACCGTGATGGCGACCGACTTCAAGGTGCTGATCCGTGGCGCGGGCTACTACCGCGACCGCTACCGCCGCGAGAACGGCACTTGGCGCATCGCCGAGACGTCGTACCAGCGCATCTACGAGTCGATGGAGTCGCTCGAGGACACGCCGAGCCACCAGCTCCTGGCCAACCGCTGGGCCAAGGCACCCGCCGAGTAGCTAGCCCCAGGCCTTCTCGAGCTCCTCGAGCGAAGACTCAAGATGCGTGAGTAGTCGTTGCAGGTGAGGGACTGATTTGCGGCAGCCGATGAGCCCGAAGTCGAGGAAGCCCTTGCGGCTGGTCAGCGTGATGTTGAGCGCTTGACCGTCGAGGACGATCGATACGGGATACATACCGTCGAGCCGTGCACCGTTGAAGTACATCTCCTCGGTCGGTCCGGGGACGTTGGACACGATCACGTTGAACGGCGGATGCGCGTACTTCACGAAGCCCGGGATCGGCGTCATCGCGAGCGGCAGGACCTGTGCGGCGGACAGCGCCAGGATCTGCAACGGCGTGAGGTCGCCCATGATCTTCTTGGCCTGCCGCGACGACGCCGCGATTTCTTCGAGGCGGGTCGGACCGTGCTGACGATCGGTCGCAAGGTTGACGATGATCGCGCCAACCGCGTTGCCGTCGCCTGCCTCCTTGCCGGCGGACTCGGCGCGTAGCGCGAGCGACACGGGGACCATCGCGAGCATCGGCTCGTCAGGCAACGCGTTCTGCTCAAGCAGGTATTCGCGCAGTGCGCCCGACACCATGGCGAGCACGACGTCGTTGAGCGTGGTGCCGGACTGCTTGGCGACACCCTGGATCCGCTCGAGCGCCCAGGACTGGGCGGCGAAGCGACGGGCGCCACCAACCTGGCCGTTGAGCATCGTCTTCGGAGCGCGAGGCAGCGTGATGTCACCGTCGCGGAAGACCTGGTTGGCGATCTTCACTCCGGTCGGCACGAGCCCAGCAAGCTCGCCCGCGACCCCTCCGGCCGTACGCAGGATGCCCCACGGATCGAAGCTCTTGCTCTCGCCGCTGCCTGCGCGCGTACGAGGAGGGAGACTCCACGGAGGGATGCAGTCCTGCGCCTTCGGATCCGTGCTCAACGAGCGCTGCATCAGCTTGAGCGCAGAGACGCCGTCGACCATTGAGTGGTGGATCTTGCTGTAGACCGCGATACGGCCATCAGCGAGGCCTTCGACGAGGTGTGCCTCCCACAACGGGCGGTGCCGGTCGAGCAGCGCACCGTGCCAGCGCGACGTCAACTGGAGGAGCTCACGGATGCGACCTGGATGAGGAACCGCCGAGTGTCGTACGTGGTAGTCGTAGTCGATCGTCTCGTCGACTGACCACCACGTGTTGCCGAGTGAGCCGACGGGCTCGGCCGGTCGCTTGCGGAAAAGTGCCGAGACGTTGTCGGTTCCGCGGAACGAATCGAGCAGGTCGCGGGCAAATTCCGGGCCTGCGTCGTCAGGCGGCACGAACAGTTGGAGACCACCGACATGCATCGGATGCTCACGCGACTCGGCAAGCAAAAACATCGAGTCGGTCGGTGGCATAAACGACATTTGTTGATCCTCCCGCGAAATGAAAGATACTCGCAGTACGCTAACGATCGCAGGTGGCGCAAGTCACACTGCGTAAATGTTTGGTTAACGGAAGCTGTCGAAGGGAACACACGGGCATGGCACATCTGAGTCTGGCAGCCGAACCGCAGTTCTTCCGGGGAGCAAGTGTTCAGTCACGAGTTCTCGGTTTTGGCGTTCGCCACACCATCCGCCCGCTGCTCGGCCTGTGGGCGCGACTGCCCTTCGATTTGTTCCCGCCCAACGCCGTCGACCACATTGCTCGCCTGCTCCCGGTCCACGAGGGTACGAAGTGGCGCACCGTCGAGCTCAGCGACTGCAAGAGCGAGTGGCTCCAGGCCAAGGGCGTCGAAGACGTCGCGCAAGGGAATCCCGGAGCGATCCTCTACTTTCACGGCGGCGCCTTCCTGACTTGTGGTCTCAACACGCACCGTCGCCTGGTCTCCCGCATCTCGTACGCATCCGACCAGCCGGTGCTCAACGTCGGCTACCGCCAGATGCCGTACGAGCCGATCACCGAGTCGATCGCCGACGGCGTCGAGGGTTTCCAGTGGCTGATGGACCAAGGCTATAAGCCCGAGAACATCACTCTCGCTGGCGACTCCGCTGGCGGATACCTCGCATTCAGCGTCGCCCGAGCGGTGATGGACAAGGGCTGGGGCCGCCCTGCGGGCGTCGTAGCGATCTCGCCGCTCCTCGACTTTGACCCCACCGGCAAGCAGGGTCATCGCAACGCCAACACGTGTCAGCTCTTCCCGCTGCACGCCGTCGCCAAGCTCAGTGATGTGGCGCTGCGCATGGACACCCGCCGTGGCATCGAGGGCACCCGTACGTGTCCCGTCGACATGCCGCTCGGTGACATGCCTCCCGCGCTGATCCACATCGGCTCGCGCGAAGTGCTCATGGCTGACGCCGAGCTGATGGCCAACCGCCTCGTGTCCGCAGGCGTGCCGTGCGACCTTCAGGTGTGGGACCGCCAGATCCACGTGTTCCAGGCTGCAGCGTCGTGGCTGCCCGAGGCACGTACTGCGATCAACGAGATCGGCGCGTTCGTACAGCGTCTCGCTGAGCAGGAAGCCGCCATGACTCCTGCCGTACGTGTTGAGACCCGCACGTCTCACGGCGCCAAGACCGCCGCCGTCCGCTGACCCGCCTCTACAGTTGACCTGTGCCGCCAACTGACCTGATCGCCGACCTCGCCAAGAAGACCGGTCTGGTCTGGGTCGCGTATGCCAACCACACGCACGCGATCTGGCACGAGTGGGTGGGTGACGCCGTCTGCGCAGTCACCGGTGGCGGTGAACAACCGCTCCCCAACATCGAGAAGCACCAGACCGTCACGCTGTCGCTGCGGAGCAAGGCATCGCGCGCGCTGGTCGCCCAAGCCGAGGCACGGGTTGAGGTCATCACTCCCGACTCCGAGCACTGGGACACAGTCACCGAAGCCTTGAAGTCCGGACGACTCAACGTTGTAGATGCCGACCACGCGATCGAGCGCTGGAGTCGCGAGTCGATCGTCGTACGCCTGGTTCCCACCGGCAAGGTCACGCTCGCCGATGACGTTTCGTCGTCGATCAAGCGGACGTCGCCGCACCTCTCGCGCTCGTGACAAGAAGGTGGGTTGCCCGCCTCAGTGGAGGGCTGTGGGGGCGTCGGCAAGTTTGACGAGCCGCACATCGGGTGCGTCGGGAACGCGGTCGGCGAGGAACCATCGGAAGGCGAGGTTGCCGCGGGGGTAGTCCATGGTCGTCACCGCGTTGGGGTGCGCGGCCTGCCGACGAGCGACGACGATGGTGACCGAGCCGTCGCCGTTGGGCACCGCGCTGCCGATGTTGACTGAGCTCCGGCCGTCGACAGCGTTGTGAGTCGCCATGAACTGGTTCCACACCACCATGCTCCAGAAGCGGCACAGCGGCGCGGTGGTCGTGATGACCAGGGCTTCGTCCTCGGCGAGGTCGTAGCTGCCGAACGAGTAGCACGCGTCGCGCGCCGACCAACCGAAGTTCGAGTCCGGGACCTGATAGGGCGCGCCGAAGGTGTTGGCGGTGTTCGCGATCTCGTGGCCCAGGTTGTGGGCGTCGTCGCCGCGTACGCCGACCGTCAGCGGGATGATCAAGAACATCGTGCGCAGCCAAGCGGCGCTAGCGCGCAACGCCGCGGCAGTTTCGTCGTCGCCGTGCCGGATTGGGTCTGGCTGATCAAGGCACTCAATCTCCCAGGTCACCGGCCGGCCGCTCAGCGGATCCACCTGGTAGTCGCGGGTCACCAGCACTGCGACGTCAGCGATGGGGCCGACCTCGAAAGAGAAGTTCCCGCTGGCATCGATGTCGAGGTCGGAGTCATTGAGGTGAAGCACGACCTTGTCGGACCACGTGCCAGGCGAGGGCTCGTTGTAGCCGGTCAATGCGAAGTAGACGGCGTCACCACGGTTGCCCCAGATCCGGTAGCGGCGCTCGGGATCAATCGGCGCCATCCTGTAGTAGGCGTCGGTGTTGTCACCGCCCCAGCGCCGGTCGCGACGGTGCGGCGTGTTGATCTCAAGGAAGACGGGTCGGCTCGGCTCGGCGAAAAGGTAGGTGTCGAGGGCGACCCCGAGCGTGGTCGCCAGCGCCCGGTAGCCGTCGGCGATGTGCCGGTCGTCAGTGACCGCCCGCGGGCCTTCGATGAACGCCGCGTCCAGGCCGCGCAGCGTGTCCAGCAGCTCGCCCCAAGCGACGGTGGAAGCATGGGTGGACTTCTGCGTGGGTGTCTCGGTCATCTGGCAATCCCCTTCATCATCAGGTTGGTGGTCTGGCTGACCCAACGCTCATCGAGCGGGTCACCGCCCAGGATGAGCCGCATCAGGCTGGCTCCAGCAAGCGTCTCGATCAGCACGTCCGGGTCCGCGTCGGCGCGGACCTCACCCCGTTCGGCGGCCAGCACGATTCGGTCGCGGAAGAGCTTCCACGCGCCACCGAACCGATCCAGCAGCGCCGGGTGCAGCGCGGGATCGGCCGCAAACTCTGCCAGCAAACCGGGAGTGATCGCTCGCGCGACGGGGTCGGCGAAAGCCGTGGCCGTACGTCGTAGCATCTCAGCGAGATCGTCCACCAGGGATCCTGTGTCAGGCAGCGCGAGCCGGTCTTCCCCGGCCGGGAACGCCGCCTCGTGGAGCAGGTGCGCCTTGCTCGGCCAGCGACGGTAGATCGCTGGTTTGCTGGTGCCGGCGCGATCGGCGATCGCCGCGATCGTGAGCTCGGCATACCCAACCTCGACGACCAGGTCGGCGGCGGCGCGCAACACGGCTTCATCGATTCGGGGGTCGCGCGGACGACCATTTGGTGGTTTCATGACGGGTGGCTTCATTACGTAACCACCGTAACGTATAGGGACAGGAATGCACATGGCCAACACCGTCACGATCACCGATCTCGAAGTTCCTCAGTTCACTGCGGAGGTCGACGAGATCCGCGGCTTCATGGACCTGATGGCCGTCGATTGCCCGCTCGACCTCGGGGTGTTGCACGACAAGGCACGAGCCGAGACCGGGCTGGATGACTTCGGGCCGGAGGACTATCGCGAGCGGCTCGACATCTTCGTCGGCGCGCTGCGCGATATCGACGGACTGCACGGACCCGGGGTCCTCAACTTCCACATGCAGATCCTGCAGGCTCTGAAGAACCGGCTGTTGCTCACCGACCTGCTCGCCCGGCACCCAGAGATCCGCGACTTCGATCTGGCGCCACCAGTCGTGATCGCCGGCCTCCCCCGCACTGGCACCACCCACCTGCACAACCTGCTCGCGGCGGGGCCGACGTTCCGGGTTCTGCGCTACTGGGAAAGTCTCGAGCCGTTCCCGATGCCCGCCGAGGTGGGGGCCGACCCGGACCCGAGGCTGGCGCGCACCGACATGGCCGTTGAATTCATGAACCAGGCGATGCCGCATTTCCCGCTCATGCACGAGATGACGACCCAGCATGTGCACGAGGAGATCCAGCTGTTGTTCAACGACCTCTCCTCGATGTTGATGGAGACGGTGGGGCACGTGCCAGCCTGGCGCGACTACTACCTTCAGCACGACCAGACGCCCCACTACGAGCACCTGCGACTCCAGCTCCAGGCCCTTCAGTTCCTGCGAGGCGGGCACCGCTGGCTGCTCAAGTCGCCACAGCACCTCGAGCAGTTACCGGTGCTGGAGCGCGTGTTTCCCGGGCTGACCGTCGTGGTGACCCATCGCGACCCGGTCCCGGTCACGCTGTCGATGCTTGCCATGCTCTGCTACACCGCGCGCATGCACCGCTCACCGGTGAACACCGGTGAGATCGTCGAATATTGGGTCGACCGCCTCGACCTGATGCTCCAGTCCGTGGAACGAGACCGTGACGCGATCCCCGCCGACCGATCAATCGACGTCCGCTTCGACGACTTCATGTCCGACGACCTCGCTGTGGCCGCCCAGGTGTACGACCTCGCCGGCGAAGAGCTGACCGACGAAGCAAGGTCTGCGATGGCCGACTACCTGGCCGAACATCAGCGCGGACGCCTCGGTCGCGTCGAGACCAGCGCACATATGTTCGGCCTCGACGAAGCGGACCTGCGGGCTCGCTTCGCGCCCTATGTTGAGCGCTTCCTCAGCTAGAGCGTTTCCAAGACCAGCGCTCGTACGGCGCCGACAATGTCGGTCTCTGACAGGAGTACGTGATCGGCGGCGGGCCCGAGAGGGATGAAGCTGTCGACGCTGGTGACGCGGCGAGCTGTGCCGCCGTATCCCCCGTCGACCAGGGCCGTGATCACGGATTCGGACACACCACCGCTCTCGCGGGTCTCATCGACGACCATGACGCACGCGAATCCGGAGGCGACACGGAGCAGCTCTTCGCGCGGCAACGGTGACAGCCATTGCAGATCGAGCACCGTGCTGCTGATGCCCTCGTCTGCGAGCGTGGTCGACGCGCGGAGGCTCATGGGTACGCCATTGCCAAATGTCACCAGGAGGACGTCGGTGCCATCGCCGATCGTCAGCACCTGGCCAGGCGCCGAGGTGGTGTCCTGAGCCCAATCCTCGGGTGGCGCGTACGGAGCGAGCCACGCACCGTCGCCGTCGTGCAGGTCACGGCGGTGATAGAGCGCAATGGGCTCGAGATAGACGCAGACGCGACCTTCGGCGGCCAGGTCGAGGCATTCGCGGAACAGCCCGGCGGCGTTGCCGGGATGACTCGGCACGGCCAGCATGACCCCCGGAATGTCACGCAGCACCGCCAGCGAGTTGTCGTTGTGGAAGTGCCCACCGAAGCCCTTTTGGTACGCGAGCCCGGCCACCCGTACGACCATGCCGTTCGTGTACTGGCCATTGGAGAAGAAGCGCAGGGTCGCCGCCTCGCCGCGGAGCTGGTCTTCAGCGTTGTGGAGGTAGGCGAGGTACTGGATCTCCGGGATCGGCACGAACCCAGCGAGCGCCGCACCCAGCGCAGTGCCGAGGATCGTCTGCTCGTCGAGCAACGTGTCGAACACCTGCGTGGTACCGAACGCCTTGCGGAGACCGCGGGTGACGCCATAGACGCCCCCCTTCTTGGCGACGTCCTCGCCGAAGACGAGAGCCTCAGGACGCGCTGCGAGCGCATCCTTCAACGTTGCGTTGATCGTCTGAGCCAGCGTCAAATCGCCCTCGAGCTCCGGCGGCTTGGCCCCGAATGCCACGGCCCTGCGCTCGATCGAAGCGGTCGGAGCCACCACTTCTGCTCGGGCGGTGATCGGCGCGGTGATGGCTCGCGACGAGCCGAGACGTTGCACTTCGGAGATGCCCTTCGCACGTTTCATCACGGCCTCGCGGACGTCCTCATAGCGAGCCAGCGCATCGGCCGCGCTGAGGACGCCGGAGTCGATGAGCTCGCCGGCGGTTGCGAGCAGCGGATCTAGCGCGTACTCATCCTCGATCTCACGCGTCGTGCGATAGGCGATCTCGGCGTCGGATCCGGCGTGCCCCATGAATCGGACCGTCTTGAGGTGCAAGACCGCGGGCCGCCGCTCCGTACGTACGAGCTCGGCAAGGTGCTGCGCCGTCGCCAGGAGCTCACTCGGCTTCGTGCCGTCAGCAGCGGCGTACTCGATGGCAGGCAGCGACCGGAGCGACCGCTCGACCCAGCCGACCGGCGACTTGGTGCTGATGCCGATGCCGTTGTCCTCGCAGATGTACAGAACTGGCAGCGGTACGCCCTGATGTGCGCAATAGGCGGAGGCGTTGAGCGCACCCACAGTCGTCGAGTGATTGGCAGAGGCGTCACCGAAGCTGCATACGACGACCGAGTCGATTGGCCAGTTCGGCGTCATATCGGCATTCGCGGCACGACCGAGGGCGAAAGCGAGGCCAAATGCGCGGGGCAGGTGGGAGCCGATCGTCGAGGTCTGCGGAATGACGTTCAGGCTGACGCTGCCGAACACCTTGTGCCGACCGCCGGAGATCGGGTCGAGCACCGATGCCGTAGCGCTGTTGAGCACGTCCTCGATCGGGGTCGCGCCATCGACCTGACGAGCACGAGCCGAGAAGAAGCCACCCGAGCGGTAGTGCAGCAGCGCGGGATCGGTGGGACGCAGAGCCATGGCAACAGCGGCATTGCTCTCATGGCCGGCCGAGCCGATCGTGTAGTACGCGTGACCCTGGGTCTGCAGCCAGCGGAGCGCAAAGTCGAGATGACGACTCTCAAGCTGGGCGTCGAAGTACGTCAGCAACGCCGCCGGATCGGCGACTCCGCCAGCGGGACGATCTGAAGCTGGGCGTTCACGGAGCACTCTGGTGAAGTGGTCGTCGACAGATTCCAGCGCCATTGACCCAGTTTGGCATGTCGGCATGGTGCCCAACAGGGCCGCATCAGCCCTGTGCGGCCAACGCTGAACGGTAAGGTTCACGCGTGAGCGAGCGCCAGCGAGCGAACAATCAGATATCAGTCACGCCGGCGCCTCCTTACCGTGTCTGTTCTTCAAAGGAGGTGGCGACGTGAGCACAGCACCCGGTCGTGTCTTCCTGTCCCGCATCGTGGGGCAGGCAGTTTTTGACCCCGCGGGCGATCAGGTCGGCAAGCTCCGCGATGTCGTGGTCGCCGTACGCTCGGCCAAACAGCGCCCTCGTGTGCTCGGCATCGTGGTCGAAGTCCTCGGTCGCCGCCGGGTGTTCCTGCCGATCACCCGCGTCACCTCGGTCAACTCCGGCCAGATCATCACGACGGGCGTGCTCAACGTCCGCCGGTTCGAGCAACGCCGTACCGAGACTCTGGCGATCCACGAACTGTTTGACCGCACCGTGACGCTCCCCGACGGCACGTCCGCAACGGTCTACGACCTCGCGATGGAGCAGGACTCGCGCCGCGACTGGCACATCAGTGACATCGCCGTACAGGCCGGCGGCAAGCGGTTCGGCCGCCGTGGCGCCCAGCAAGTACTCGAGTGGGACGAGGTCAAAGGCCTCGGCGGTGAGGAAGCGGGCCAGGGCGCAACCCACCTGCTCGCCACGATGGACGAGATGCGTCCTGCCGACCTCGCCAATGCCCTGCGCGACCTCAATCAGAAGCGCCGTATGGAGGTTGTCGCCGAGCTCGATGACGAACGCCTGGCCGACGTCCTCGAGGAGATGCCCGAGAAGGACCAGGTCGAGATCCTCGGCGTACTCGATCCCGATCGGGCCGCCGACGTCCTCGAAGAGATGAACCCTGATGACGCGGCCGACCTCCTCGGTGAGCTGTCACCGCAGAGTGCCGAGAACCTTCTCGCGCTGATGCAGCCCGAAGACGCCGAAGACGTACGCCGACTGCTCAAGTACGAAGAGCGCACGGCCGGCGGCATGATGACGACCGAGCCGGTCGTACTCCCGCCCGACGCCACCCTCGCCGAGGCGCTGGCCCGGCTTCGCGAGCCCGAGATAATCCCCGCCCTCGCCGCCATGATCTACGTGTGCCGCTCGCCGCTCGAGACGCCAACCGGTCGCTTCCTTGGCGTCGTGCACTTCCAGGCGCTGCTGCGCGAACCGCCGTCGACGCTGGTCGGCGCGATCATGGACAACGACATCGACTGGCCACGCCCTGACGCATCGCTCGAGCACGTCGCCAACCTGCTCGCTGCCTACAACCTTGTTGCGCTTCCCGTCGTCGACGAGAACGCACACCTGCTCGGGGCGGTGACCATCGACGACGTGCTCGACCACTTGCTGCCCGAAGGCTGGCGCGAGCAGGACG
>JAKFCR010000348.1:0-2069 GCA_036676545.1 Aeromicrobium sp.
CCGCGAGACTTCAACCAGACCGTGCTCGCCCCATCGCCCCAGTCGGTGAACATGCTGACGCTGTAGGCGCTCGAGGTGATCTCGTCGAAGTTCTCGTGGATTGCGGCCCACGGCAGGTTCTCGAAGACGTGCTGGCGCACCTCGTACGTCGGCTCGATGTCGAGCGTCACCTGAGTGACCACGCCGAGACGCCCGACCGCGACGACCATCCCGTCGAAGTCGGGATCGCCGCGCTTGACCTCGATCAGCTCTCCATCAGCTGTCACCATCTGCAGTCCGGCGACCGCGGTGGCAAGGCTGCCGTTGGCGTCACCTGAGCCGTGCGTTCCGGTGGCGACGGCGCCGGCGATCGAGATGTGGGGGAGCGAAGCGAGATTGTGAAGCGCCCATCCGGCGTCGTGAAGGCGACCGACCATCTCGCCGTACCGCACCCCAGCACCGACCGTGACGGTTGAGCCGTCGACCCGGAACACGTCGGGCAGCTTCTCGACGGAAACCTGGACCGCGTCAGTGTCGGCGATTCGGTTGAACGAGTGCCGACTTCCGAGCGGTCGGATGCGGGGAGTCAGGGCGACGATCTCCTGCAGCTCGTCCACCGATGTCGGCTTGAGCAGCATGAGGGCTTCGTACGCGATGTTGCCTGCCCAGTTCCGAGTCACGCGCCCAGTCTGCTCTACACCTCAATACGTCTCGTCAGCTCGAGGTCGTCGAGGAAGCGCTCATCGTGGCTGACCACGATGAATGCACCCTCGTACGACCGCAGTGCCTCGACCAGGTGTCGCACACTGGGGAGGTCGAGGTTGTTGGTTGGCTCGTCGAGCAGGAGTAGCTGCGGTGCCGGCTCGGCCAGGAGCAGCGAGGCCAGCGTTGCACGTAGACGCTCACCTCCCGACAGTGTGGATGCGAGCTGGTCGGCGTCCCGCCCTCGGAACAGGAACCGCGCGAGCCGTGAGCGACGTTCGGTCTCCGATGCCTCCGGCGCGATCAGGGCGATGTTCTCGGCGACGGTCAGCTCGGGACGCAGCACGTCCATGGCCTGGGGCAGGTAGCGCCACGGCAGGTTGATGTCGACCGTTCCCGCGAGCGGTGAGAGCTCGCCGGTGATCGTTCGGAGCAGCGAGGTCTTGCCCGAACCGTTTCGCCCGGTCAACCCAATTCGCTCGGGGCCGAGGACGTGGAGGTCGATCTCGATGGTGCCGTACGGCGGTCGTACGGCTTCGAGCCAGAGCACCTCGCGCCGCGGCGGAACCGCGGTGGCCGGAAGGTCGACGTGGATCTCGCGGTCATCGCGTAGTCCCGTCTCGGCTTCGTCCAGTCGAGTCGTGGCCTCGGCCAGTCGGTTCTCGTGGGTGCCGCTGAGCTTGCCGGCCGCCACCTCGGCGGCGCGCTTGTAGTTGCCCATCGCGATCCTGGGCATCCGCTTCTCGTCCCATGCCTTCTGTCCCATCCGGCGGCGACGCGCGATCACGACCTGCGACTCGACCAGGTCACGCTTCTGAGCACGGACGTCGGACTCGGCCGCTCGTACGGCCCGCTCGGCCGCGGCCTGCTCGACCGCCACCGCCTGCTCGTAGTCGTCATAGCCGCCTCCATACCAACGGACCTCGCCGCCCCGAAGCTCGGCGATGTCGTCCATGGCGTTGAGCAGCTCTCGGTCGTGGCTGGCGACCATCAACGTGCCCTTCCAGCTGGCGACCACCTCGATCAGGCGCCCACGTGCCTGACTGTCGAGGTTGTTGGTTGGCTCGTCCAACAGAAGCACCGAGGGTCGTCGCAGCAGCAGAGCCGCCAACGCCAACAGCACGAGCTCGCCGCCTGACAACGAGGCGACGGTTCGGGTCAGCTCGAGGTGACCCAGGCCGAGTCTGCCGAGCTCCGCTGCCGATCGTTCGGCGATGTCCCAGTCGTCGCCGATCAGGTCGAAGTCGTCAGCGCGGACGTCACCGGATTCCATACGTTGCAGTGCCGCCAGGATGTCCGAGATGCCGAGCACCTCCGCAACTGTGCGGCTGGGATCGTTGGCCGGATCCTGAGGGAGGTAGGCCAACGTGCCGTCGACCGTGATCGAG
>JAKFCR010000349.1:0-2069 GCA_036676545.1 Aeromicrobium sp.
GAAGAGCGCAGCAGGGCCGAGCAGGTCGACGACGAGCTCCGCGGCCTCCTGACGGTTCTTGACGCCGAGCAGCTTGGCGACGCTCGACTCGGGTCCGGGGCCCTGGCCACCGATCGAGCGAAGGGTCGTCCGCACGCCGAGCAGCTGGCACAGCGTTGCCAGAGCGACCTGGTGACCGACGAGAGCGGCATCGGTGTCGGACTCGCGATCGGCGATCAGGTCGACGGCTCGCTCCGTGCTCACGCCGAGCTTTGAGCTGCCCATCGCGACGCGCTCGTTGGCCAATGTCGTACGGGCGAGCTTCCATCCACCGTTGACCTCGCCAACGACACAGTCGTCGGGCACGAACAGGTCGTCGAGGAACACCTCGTTGAACATCGCGTCGCCGGTCAGCTCGCGCAGCGGGCGAATGTCGATCCCGGGCGAAGTCATGTCGACCAAGAAGTAGGTGATGCCCTTGTGACCGACGTCCTTGTCGGTACGCCCCAGGCAGATGCCCCACTGCGCATCCTTGGCTCGCGATGTCCACACCTTCTGGCCGGTCAGCAACCAGCCACCCTCAGTCCGTAGGGCGCGAGTGCTCAGGGACGCAAGGTCGGAACCGGCTCCGGGCTCACTGAACAGCTGGCACCAGAAGATGTCTCCGACCAGGGTCTGCATGACGAACCGTTCGGCCTGCTCAGCCGTCCCGTGCTCGACGATCGTCGGAACAGCCCAGGCGCCGATCACCAGGTCGGGTCGGGTGATTCCTGCGCGTGCGAGCTCCTCGTCGACGACAAGCTGCTCAACCGGTCCGGCATCGAGCCCATAGGGCTTGGGCCAGTGCGGTGTCAGGTAGCCGGCCTCGGCCAAGGCCGCGCGCCGCTTGTCCTCAGGCAGCGCGGCAATCGCGTCCACACCATTACGGGTGGCGTCGCGGAACTCGGCGTCAGCGCCTTCGAAGTCGATCTCGAACGAGCGACGCTGGCCGGAGATGGCGCGGCGGGCCAGACGGGTTGCCGACTGCTCGGCGCCTCCGGTCAAAGCAGCGACGGTCAGGTCGAGCGCAACGGCACGTCGGAGATAGAGATGGGCGTCGTGCTCGAACGTGAAGCCGATTCCACCCAGCACCTGGATGCAGTCGCGGGCTACGGTCACCGCGCCATGGAGCGCCACGACCGCGGCGACGTCGGTCGCGAAGTCGGCTTCGCCCGTCGAGACGTCCGAGCTGATGGCGGTGCCGGCATCCCACGTCACGGCGTTGATCGACTCGGTGGTCTCGAGCATCTGCGAGCAGAGGTGCTTGATGGCCTGGAACGATCCGATGGGCTTGCCGAACTGCTCGCGCACCTTCGCGTAGTCGACCGCGGTGTCGAGGCACCACTGCGCGATGCCTGCGGCTTCGGCCGAAGCCAGAGCGATGAGGACACGGCGTACCGCGTCGCTGTCGATGCCATCGAGCTGTAGGACCTGCTCAGCCGCGACTCGTACGCGACCGCCACGACGCGAGAGGTCTACGCCGATCTCGGGCTCAGCAGTCCAGCCGTCGGCTGCGACCAGAACCCAAGAGCCGTCGGTCGTCGGGACGAGGAGCCAGCTGGCGTCGATCACGTCGATCGCGACACTGATGTCACCCGATGCGGCGGATCCGTCGACCGTGACTGTGCCGTCGATGGCAATGGCGGCCGAAGCGCCTTCGGCGATGGCTGAGACCACGTCGTCAACACCCGCTCGGGCAGCGATCTGGGCAACCACGGTCGTGCTGAGCAGCGGTCCGGGGACCATCGCGTACGCCGCCGACTCGAGCGCGACCATCTGGTCGAGCAGGTCGCCGCCGCCACCTCCATGCGACTCGGAGATGCTGATGCCGGAAAGGCCCGCCTCGACGACGGACTGCCAGGTCTTGGCAAAGCCGGCAGAGGCTTCGTTCTCAACGTCTCGAAGAGCGGAGGGACCGTCGAGGCCAACAGCCCATGACCGTAGGCTGGTGCTCAATTCGAGATGGTCCCGCGTCACGCCGACCGGCATTGAGGGTCGCCTCCAAATCTAGAACGTGTTTCAATAATCATACCGAGGTTCGGCGTGGCTGC
>JAKFCR010000350.1:0-10385 GCA_036676545.1 Aeromicrobium sp.
CCCGCCAGAACCTTGGCGGGCACGTTTTGGTTCGCACACATCGTCTGTGGCAAGATTGACCCTTGGCGCAGGATGGTTCTGCCGCAGGGGCACCATCGCCGACCGCCGTACGATCCTTCATTTCTTAGCAATCCGTGAGTGACCTGTGGCACCAGCGAGGAGACAGCAATGACGAACATCATCGACCAGGTCTCGGGCGAGTCGCTCCGCACCGACCTCCCCAACTTTCGCGCCGGCGATACCCTTGAGGTCCACGTCAAGGTCATCGAGGGAAGCCGCTCGCGCATCCAGGTGTTCAAGGGCGTCTGCCTCAAGGTCCAGGGTTCCGGCATCGGCCGTACCTTCACGGTCCGCAAGATCAGCTTCGGAGTCGGCGTCGAGCGTACGTTCCCGCTGCACACCCCGGTGATCGAGAAGATCGAGATCGCCAGCCGTGGTGACGTGCGTCGCGCCAAGCTCTACTACCTCCGCAACCTGCGCGGCAAGGCTGCCAAGATCAAGGAAAAGCGCGAGATCTGAGCGCCCTGATCGTGCGTTGTGCGCTACGGCTAGGCTCACCGCGTGACTGAGAAGACGGCCAAGCGGCAGCTCCCTGTTTGGCAGGAGTCGATCCTTCTGGTCATCACCGCGATGGTGATGGCGGTGATCGTCAAGACGTTCTTCCTGCAGGCCTTCTACATTCCATCGGAATCGATGGAGCCCACGATGCTTGTCGACGACAAGCTCCTGGTCCAGAAGGTCTCCTACTGGGCCGGTGAGCCCACTCGGGGCGACATCGTCGTATTCGACGATCCGGGAGGATGGCTTGGCGAAGAAGATTCTCGCCACGCGTCCAACCCGCTGCAGCGTGCTCTCGAGACGGTCGGCCTGTTTCCGACGGGTGGTCACCTCATCAAGCGTGTGATCGGCGTTGGCGGCGACGAGGTCGTCTGCTGCACCGAGGCAGGCAAGCTCACGGTCAACGGCACAACGCTCGACGAGCCGTACCTCCTCGACCAGGCCGGTCCGGCCAGCACCGAGAAGTTCGACGTCAAGGTTCCCGATGGCTACTTGTGGGTCATGGGCGACAACCGCGGCAACTCGGCCGACTCCCGGTCCCACCTCGGAGATCCAGGTGGCGGATTCATCGCCGAGAAGTCAGTCGTCGGCAAGGCCTGGCTGCGCGTATGGCCGTGGAAGCGCGCCGGCATCCTTCACAAGCCCTCGTCATTCGAAGTCGTCAACGACAAATGACGCAGTTCGCCAAAGGCGCGACGATCCGGCGCGATGCCGGCCTGTACGGCTTTGAGCGCGCTCTGGCCCGTCAGGGACTGACTCCCGTGGCCGGCGTCGACGAGGCCGGTCGTGGCGCGTGTGCCGGGCCCTTGGTCGCCGCTGCGGTCGTGCTGGATCGACCGATCCCAGGAATTGCCGACTCCAAGCTGCTGACCGAAGCACGCCGCGAGAAGTGCTTCGACCTGATCATGAAGCGCGCCGCTGACGTGTCCGTCGTGATCGTCTCGGCGCCGGATTGCGACCAGATGGGTATGCACGTCGCCAACATCTCGGCCTTGCGCCGCGCTCTGGCCCGGCTGGCCATCCGGCCCGGCTACGTGCTCACCGACGGCTTCCCGGTCGACGGTCTGGGCGTTCCCGGACTCGCGGTGTGGAAGGGCGACCGGGTGGCGGCTTCGATCGCGGCCGCTTCGATCGTCGCCAAAGTGACACGCGACCGGATCATGGTGCGGCTGCACGAGGACTATCCGGCATACGATTTCGCCACACACAAGGGTTACTGCACGTCGCTCCACCAGGAGAAGCTCGACGAGCACGGCCCGTGCCCGGAGCACCGCAGGCGATACGTCAACGTACGAGCAGCGATGGAGGGAGCGACCCGTGAGCTCTGAGGACCTCGAACGGTACGAGTCGGAGATGGAGCTCGCGCTCTATCGCGAGTACCGCGATGTCGTCTCGATCTTCAAGTACGTCGTCGAGACCGACCGCCGCTTTTATCTGTGCAATGCCGTCGACGTGAAGGTGCGGTCAGAGACTGGCGACGCCTACTTCGAGGTCACAATGAGCGACGCCTGGGTCTGGGACATCTATCGTCCCGCTCGCTTCGCCAAGACCGTCAAGGTGCTGACGTTCAAGGACGTCAACGTCGAGGAGCTGCAAGAGTCCGAGACCCAGCTCCCGTCAGCCGACTGATTTCCACAGCTCTACCTCTCTGACCCGTCGTCCACAGTGCAGGTTGGTACGGGACTCGTACTGACGCGCTCCGACAAGGCTCGGAGCATGACGTACGCGCGCAACAAGGCCATCGGAACCTTCGGCGAGAATGTCGCCGCCGAGCACCTCCGGGAGCTCGGCATGGTCATCCTGGCCCGAAACTGGACTTGCAAGTTCGGTGAGATCGACATCGTCGCCCGAGACGGCTCGACGTTGGTGATCTGCGAGGTCAAGACCCGCGGCAGCTCCGACTATGGCGGACCGTTCGAAGCGGTGACAGGTCACAAGGCCACGCGACTGCGCCGGCTCGCAATGCACTGGCTCGAGGTGCACGATGTCGAGCCGTCGAGCGTGCGCATCGACGTGGTGTCGGTGGCCCTCCGACCTCGGGGCGGACCCGTCGTCGAACGAATTGCCGGTGTGGCCTGATGAGCGCACCGACGCACTCAGTCACGCTCGACGGTCTCTCCGGTCGGCCGATCGAGATCGAGGTCCACATCGGAGGTGGCTTGCCGAGGACGGTTCTCGTGGGACTGGCCGACACGATGGTCAGCGAGGCCCGTGACCGCTGCCGCTCCGCCGTGGCCAACTCCGGTACGACCTGGCCAGATCAGCTCGTGACCATCAACCTTGCCCCGTCGACGGTGCCCAAAACTGGGTCGCACTACGACCTCGCGATTGCCCTCGCCGTGTTCGCTGCGAAGTCGCTGGTGCCCGCCGAACGTCTTGCCGGCGCGGCCTTCCTCGGAGAGCTGGCTCTCGATGGTCGGTTGCGGGCGATACGCGGAGTGCTGCCGGCAACCTTGGCGGCGGCCGAAGCAGGCTTCGAGCGCGTCTTTGTGCCTGAGGTGAATGTGCCGGAGGCCGAGCTCGTCCGAGGGATCTCCGTCGTGGGCGTTCGCTCGCTGCGTCAAGCGGTGGCGTTGCTGACTGGTGCCGACGAACCAGATGACCCGCCCGTGCCGCCGCTCGACGAGATTCCCGGTATGTCCTGGACATCAGCCGAACGACTGGCGCATCTCGACCTCGCCGACATCGCCGGCCAGGAGGATGCTCGCATGGCGTTGGTGATCGCCGCGGCCGGCGGTCACCACATGCTGATGACCGGTCCGCCCGGCATCGGCAAGACGATGCTTGCCCAGAGGCTGCCCGGTCTGCTGCCTGATCTCACGCACGAACAGTCCCTGGCGGTCAGTGCTGTTCATTCGGTTGCCGGAGTGCTGCCCAGCGATGCACCGCTGCTCAAGCGCCCGCCATTTCTCGACCCACACCACACCGCCAGTGCCGTGTCGATCGTGGGTGGAGGCAGCAAGGTCATCCGACCGGGCGCTCTGTCACTTGCCCACAACGGCGTCCTGTTCCTCGATGAGGCACCCGAGTTCGCCTCCAACGTCCTCGAGGCGTTGCGTCAGCCGCTGGAGAGCGGTCATGTGGTGGTCTCCAGGGCGGCGCTCACAGCTGCTTATCCCGCGCGATTTCAGCTCGTGCTCGCGGCCAATCCGTGCCCCTGCGGGTTGGCCAGCTCGGCTAGTGACCAATGTCGGTGTTCACCATTGAGTCGTCGTCGCTACGCGGATCGGCTGTCAGGGCCGATTCGCGATCGCATCGACATCCATCGCTCGTTGTCTGCGCTGGCTCGTCCCGAGCTCGTCACGGCGCTGTCAGGTGCGCGTTCGACTGCCGAGCTCGCCAGCAAAGTCGTCGAGGCCCGCGAGCGACAAGAACGCCGTCTCAATGGCACGCCATGGACGCTCAACAGCGCCGTTCCAGGCGTAGAGCTGCGCAAGCAATGGCCTGTCAGCGAGGAAGGACGGGTGATGGTCGACCAGCAGCTTCGAACCAACAAGCTCAACGCGCGCTCCGCTGATCGTATTTTGCGTCTCTCGTGGAGCGTGGCAGACCTTCATGGTCACGATGTTCCGACTGGCGATGACGTCGAGACGGCACTGTCCCTGAGGCGCGGGACTCCGCTCGGCAGCGCGATGCGCGACCTGGTGCAAGCCTCATGACGGAGAGGCAGGATCGTCTTGCGCTGAGCCTGATCGCCGAGCCTGGCGACCCTCGTCTTCGCGACCTGCTCGAGCAGCACGAACCCGGGCGCATCGTCGCGGCAGCGCGGAGTGGCTCAGGCATTCGAGTTCCACGGGTGTGGCGCGAACGGGCGTTGGGCGTCCGTACGGCACTGGATGAGGTCAAGGCCCGGGCGAAGGCCAACGACCTGCGGTGGCTGTGCCCGGGCGATAAGGGTTGGCCCACGTCGTTGTCGGATCTCGATCACCTCGAACCGCTGCACGGCACTGCCGGCGCTCCGATCGGGCTGTGGATCCGCGGCAAGGGCAGTCTTGCCCAGCTCTGTGAGAAGAGCATCGCGATCGTGGGAGCTCGAGACTGCACGACGTACGGAGCCGAATCAGCGTCGGAGCTCGCGGCCGACTGCACGGACGCGGGCTTCACAATTGTCAGCGGCGCGGCGTTCGGAGTCGACGGTTGCGCTCACCGGGGTGCGCTGCTGATGAACAAGCCGACAGTCGCAGTTCTTGCGTGCGGAGCTGACGTCGACTATCCCGCCGGACACGGCGCGTTGATCGCGGAGATCGCAAAAACGGGACTGGTGGTGAGCGAGCAGACGCCAGGGGCGCATCCGCTCAAGGGTCGGTTCTTGTCGCGCAACCGGATCATCGCTGCGTTGAGTCAAGGCACTGTCGTAATCGAAGCGGCTGTACGCAGCGGCTCACTCAACACGCTCAATTGGGCTGACCAGCTCGGCCGCACCACGATGGCTCTCCCCGGACCTGTGACTTCGCGGCAGTCATCCGGCACGCACGAAGCCATCCGCACGGGCAAGGCCGTCCTCGTGACGAACGGCAAGAACATCGTCGAAGAGCTCGGAGGTCTGGGAGCCGAGGCGTCCACTCCGGAAACCGTGCCGAGCACGGAGTTCGACCGTCTACCTCCTGCAGCGCGAAGGACTCTTGACGGACTCGACTGGAGTCGCGGGCGGTCGCTGACTGAGATCGCCTCCGGGGTACGTCTCACAGCACGCGAAGTCCTGAGCTCGCTCGACCTGCTCGAGCGCCGGGGTCTCGTCGTGCGTTTCGGGGCGGGCTGGATCCTCGCGCGGCGCGCCGACGTCGGCTGAGCCGCTGCGCGCTTGGCTCAGTGACGGTGCCGCAAAGTCGCCCAACAGAGTTAGTTCGGGCGGGATGAACCTCCCAGGGCGCATGATGGCACTGACGAACAGGCCAAAGGAGGCACGTGACCAATCGGTGGTGGCAGCTGTACCTAGGTGGGGGCGTGTTGGCGCTGGTCGCCTATCCCGCCATGCCATCGGGCGTCCCGCAGGACGCGTTCTACGTGGCCGTCGGCGCCTCGTGCGTCGCGGCCATCATGAATGGAGTCCGGTTGCACCGCCCCAGCCGGAGACTTCCGTGGCTGCTCATGGCCGCAGGTCAGGCCTCATGGGTGTTGGCAGACTCGCTCTACAGCTGGTACGAGGCGGCGGGCCGAGCCGATCTGTTCCCGACCCCCGCAGACGGGCTCTACATCGCCGCCTACCCGTTTCTCGGCGCCGGTTTGGCCGTGCTCATCCATCTGCGTCGTCGAGGACCGGACCCGACTGGGCTGATCGACAGCGTCATCGTCACGATCAGCTTCGGCCTCTTGTCCTGGGTCCTTGTGGCCGACGCACTCGTCAATGGGACTGACGCTCCGGTGTTTGACCGGCTGGTCGCCGTTGCCTACCCGGCAAGCGACATCCTGCTGTTGGCGCTGCTGGCGCTGCTCGTTACCACGGCGGGGGCGCGCACCGCTGGGTTTCGCTTCCTGACCGCAGCAGTCCTGCTCCAGGTTGTCGCCGACAGCGTGTTCGCCGCCACCGAGCTGAGTGGTGGCTATAACGAGGCGCTGGACCTCGTATGGCTTGCTTCGTACGTCTTGTGGGGTGCGGCGGCCCTGCACCCATCGATGTCTCAATTGGGCGAACCGATCGCGCAGGAGGTGCAACCCCTCAGCCGCGGACGAATCATCGCTTTGACCGCTGCAGTGCTGGTCGCCCCCCTCACGCTGGCAGCCCAACTGGCCTTGGACGAGGCCGGGGATGCTTGGGCTGTGGTGGTCTGCTCGACCGCCCTCTTCCTGCTCGTCGTTGGCCGGATGGGTCTGGCGATCCGGGAGGCCGCGGCCACCGCATCGCAGCGCGACCAGCTGCAGGGCGTGCTGTCCCACGAAGTCGCGCACGACTCCCTCACGGGACTCGACAATCGTGCCTCGGTGCTCGCGCAGATCGAGGCAGCGTTGCACCGCGGACAGCGCGCGGGAACGCAGTCGGCGCTGCTGTTCATCGACCTCGACCGGTTCAAGGCCGTCAACGACAAGTTCGGACACCGTGGGGGTGACGTGGTGCTGAGCGAGGCGGCGCGGCGGATACGTGAGTGCGCCCGTGACGGCGACACGGTCGGTCGTCTGGGCAGCGACGAGTTCGTGGTGCTACTTGAGCTGCTGAACTCCGAGACGGAGGCGGTCGACCTGGCCGACCGAATCGTCGAGTTTCTGGCGAGGCCGTTCGCGGTCGGCGGAGGCAAGATCACCGTGGGGGCCAGTATCGGCATCGCCTACAGCATGGATGCGGGGACGAATGCCACGCAGTTCCTGCACGAGGCCGACGTCGCGGCCTTTCGCGCGAAGGCTGCCGGACGCAGTCGATCGCGCGTCTTCGGTGACGCGCTTCGCCGCGAGCTCAACGAGCAAAGCGACCTCGAAACCGCACTCGGCAAAGCTCTCAGGAACGGGGAGCTGGTGCTTTACTACCAGCCGGTCGTCGCCGTCGACAGCGGTGTCGTCGAAGGCTACGAGGCACTGATCCGCTGGAAGCGGCCGGGCATCGGAGAGCAGCAGCCCGACACTTTCATTCCGGTGGCGGAGAAGTCAGACCTGATCTGCGAGATCGACCGATGGGGGCTACGGGAGGCGACTCGCCAGCTCGCCCGATGGACTGACGAGGAGCCCGAGCGGTACGCGGATCTGACAGTCGCAGTGAACATCTCAGGCAGGCACCTCGCAGATGTCGGCATCGTCAGCGATGTCAGCCGTGCGCTTGCCAGCTCGCGACTGGCCGCTCACCGACTCGTGCTGGAGATCACCGAAAGCGTGCTCATCGACCTGCCGACCGCCACCACGCATCTTGTCGCGCTGAGAAAGCTGGGCGTCTCGATCAGCATTGACGACTTCGGCACTGGCTACACATCCATCGCCCAGCTCCAGCAGCTTCCGGTCGACATGCTCAAGATCGACCGGGAGTTCGTCACGTCCACGACGGCTGGAGCACGCGACTTGCTGATGCTCATGGTCAGTGCCGCGCACAGCTGTGGTCTGGTCGTGGTGGCTGAGGGGGTCGAGACCGAGGACCAGCTGGAGGCCATGCGCGTCCTGGATGTCGACTCGGTGCAGGGTTTCCTGTTTGCACGTCCTCAGCCGGCTGACGTCGTCCATAGGAAACAAAGGCCGACACCGGTCGCGAAGCTCCGGAGCTAGAGCTGCGGGCCGAGGACTGATTCCTGAGAGTCGCCCGGGGCGGATTCCTTCAGTTCGACGAAGATCGTGTGTGTTGCGGTGGTTCCGATGTTCTCGCCCATATGTGTCTGGGCCGGTAGCCACGTTGCGAGGCCGGCAGTCAGAGAGACTTCACGTTGCTGGTCTCCGACACTGAGGCGGCGATCGAATGCGGAGAGGGTGACCATCACGCTGTCCGGATGGCTGTGCGGGGTGGTGCGGTCACCCGGCTGGTCGCGGTACTCGAGCACGCGTACTCGGTCGTTCTCGAACACCACCGTGTAGAGATCGGGGTTGGTCGTGGTCGGATCGTCAGTCATACGTCATTTCAGCCCATATCTGTAAACGCGTAAAGGGTGTCGGGAGCATTCGAGCGGCGCGCCGACGTCGGCTGACTGGTCTCTCGGCGCACACTGGAGTCGATGACCGAGACGCAGGATGAGCTCGGCGAGGCGTGGGCGCGCGTTCTCGCCGAATACGAGCGCCATCTGGTGTCCGAACGTGATCTGTCGGCGCACTCGGTGCGTGCCTACGTCACAGACCTCCACTCCCTGGCTGTGCACGCCGAGCGCCTCGGAGTCACCGAGCCGTCCGGCATGACAATCCGTACGCTGCGCAGCTGGCTCGCCAACCTTCAGACCCTCGGCAAAGCGCGTACGACGATGGCTCGACGAGCGGCGTCGGCTCGTGTGTTCACCGCATGGTTGGTGCGAACCGGGCGGGCCACGGCAGACGCGGGTGCATTGCTGGCCAGTCCCAAGGCGCGTCGGGAGCTGCCTGATGCGCTCACTCAGACCGAGATGCGTGCCGTGCTCGACACGGCACTCGCGGACCTGGCCGACGAAGGCCCCCGTGGGCAGCGCGACCTGGCAATCCTCGAGCTGCTCTATGCAACCGGCGTTCGCGTCGGCGAGCTGGTCGGGCTCGATGTTGACGACCTCGATCGCGGCCGCCGTGTCGTCAGAGTGTTCGGCAAGGGTCGCAAGGAACGCTCGGTTCCGTACGGCGCTCCGGCTGCGGAGGCCTTGGAGCTCTGGCTGAGCAGCGGTCGTCCCGCGATGACGTCGGGCGATCCAGCGGTGTTCGTGGGAATGCGGGGGAGCCGCATCGATCCACGAGCCGTACGACGGATCGTGCACGAACGACTTGGCGCGGTTGAGGGCGGCCCCGACCTGGGGCCACACGGTCTGCGTCACACGGCGGCGACGCACCTGCTCGAAGGAGGCGCGGACCTGCGCAGCGTCCAGGAGATCCTCGGACATGCCTCGCTGGGTACGACCCAGATCTACACCCACGTCAGCAACGAGCGCCTCAAAGCCGCTTTCAAGCTCGCTCATCCGCGGGCTTGACCTCCCGGGGCTAGAGGAACTTCGAAGGGTTCACTGCGCGACCGTTCTTGATGACCGTGAAGTGCAGGTGGCATCCGGTCGACATACCGGTGCTGCCCGACCGGCCGATGACGTCACGGCGGCCCACTTGTTCGCCGGTCGAGACTGACTGACTGCTCAGGTGGTTGTAAGACGTCTCGAGGCCCGGGCGATGCCTGATGACAATCTGCTTCCCGTACGCGCCGCTGTGTGAACGTCGGACAACGGTGCCGGCGGCAGCAGCATGAACCGGCGTCCCGCACGTGACACCGAAGTCGATGCCGTCGTGCAGCTTGCGCACACCGGTGATCGGGTGGACTCGCATCCCAAAGGCAGATGTGACGGGACCGCCGACGGGTCGATCGAGGGAGCCGTTGCCCCCAGCGGGAGGTGCAGGCGGCTCGCCATGGGGATCAATGAGCCGGAACCGACCGCTGGCGAGCAGCTCAAGTGGATCGAGATAGTCCTCGCCGACGACTCTGCCGAGATGTAGACACGGCCCGGCGCAGTGACTTGGTGCGCCGAGCAGCGTACCGATGGCTTGTCCGGCCATGACGGCGTCGCCGACCTTCAGACGGGACGAGACTGGCTGGTAGGTCGACCGTTCACGCCCGTGCTCAATGGTCACGACTGGAGTGCCGGCCACGGGCCCGACGAATGTCACTCGACCGGCAGCGACGGCTCGTACGGTGTCGCCCGCCGATGCGGCCAGATCGACGCCGCGATGACCGGGACCATAGGCGCTCGCAGGCTTGTCGAATCGCTCCTTCACGTCGCGCCCGGGCAGCGGCCACGTCCAGGGCTCAGGGCCGTCGGCGGCTGCCGCACCGTTCGGAAGGAGCCATGCCAGCAGAAGGAGGGCAATGAGGAACGATCGACGGTTCATGCCGCCAGCCAAGACCGGTCAGCTCGCCGGGACTGCCCTCGTGGTCCAAGCTGGGGAAGTCAGGCTGGGGGAGCAGTGGTTGTGGATTTCGCGGGGGGCGTACCCGTGCCCTAGACTGGTCGCAATCACTTCGGAAGAAGTGAAATTCGCGCGCCTGTCTCCGTATGACGCGAAAGCTGAATGCGGACGCGGTCCTGGTCTCCTTTGGGAGTGGGCCGTGCAGCAGGCGCCAGGTCACCGCCAACCGGCGGTGGAGACAACCAGGAGTGGCACGCACGTGCCACAAGGAGAATCATCATGGCAGTAGTCACCATGCGCCAGCTGCTCGAGAGCGGCGTTCACTTCGGGCACCAGACCCGTCGTTGGAACCCCAAGAT
>JAKFCR010000351.1:0-3798 GCA_036676545.1 Aeromicrobium sp.
TGTTCGAGCGGCGTTGGGCGGTCAAGCGATGAGCACCATCCTCTTCGACGTGCCGGGGCCGCGGGCGGCCCGTCGCCACCGACTCATCGCCATCGCCACCGTCATCGGCATCATCGCCGTGATCGCCGCCGTGATCTGGAAGCTGTGGTCCGAGGACCAGTTGACCTCCGAGAAGTGGGAGCCGTTCGTCACGCCCAACCTCGTCGAGCTGCTGCTCGAAGGGTTGGTCCAAACCTTGAAGGCCGCGGTGTTCGCGATCATCGGTGCCGTCATCTTCGGCGTCATATTCGGCGTTGCCAAGCTCTCCGAGCACCGCGTCATCCGCTGGCCCGCGTGGCTGGTCGTCGAGTTCTTCCGGGCCGTACCCCTGCTCCTCCTGATCATCTTCATCTGGACGATCCGGGGCAACCAGATAGCCGATCTGACGTCGCTCGTGATCGGACTCATCCTCTACAACGGGTCCGTGCTCGCTGAGGTGTTCCGCGCCGGCATCAACGCCGTCCCTCCCGGGCAGGCCGAAGCCGCCTACGCGCTCGGCATGCGCAAGAGCCAGGTCATGAGCATCGTGCTGCTCCCCCAGGCCGTGAAGATCATGCTCCCGGCCATCATCAGTCAGTGCATCGTGGCCCTCAAGGACACCAGCCTTGGGTACGCCATCCTCGCACCGGGTCTGACGAGCGCAGGTCGTGAAATCTGGGGAACATTCGACAACCGGCTGGCCACGGCACTCGTCCTCGCTGCCATCTACATCGTGCTCAACCTCGCCCTGTCATGGCTGGCAGAGAAGGCTCAGAAGCGCATCGGTACCAAGCGCATCGAGCTGGTCGGCGGCATCGTGCAGGGTCAGCCGGGCGGAACCGGATCCAACATGGGCGCGCTCTAGCAGCCCTTCGCCGTCGTATAGCAGCGCAGCGCAGGCTCCCTGGGGAGCATGGGAGCGCCCACGAGGTTGATGTACGGCAGCGGCACGCTCGTCAGACCTGGTACACCCGACAGGATGCTGAGGTACATTCCGACATTCGCCGGGTTCACTCCCGGGTGATAGAGCTTGCCGCACTCGGCCTTGTTGAAGCGTGAGAGATTCGCCGGGCCGTCATGGTTGAGCGCATCCATGGCCAGGACGTACGCGGCATTGTCGATCGTGCCCACCGAGAGGTGCTCGTAGAACGCCAGCGGGCATACGTCCTGGGTCGCGACGTTGGTGATCCGACCGTTGCCGGTGTGCAGACCTGCGGACTCAGGAGGAGTCACCACTTCGTCGGTCTTGGTGTAGATCTCTGTGTACGAGATGCCCTTGAACGTCTCGGCACCGCTGTTGAGCGCCTGGATGAACTTCGCGTTGGCCTGCTGCTGCCAGACAGCCGGCAGACAGGTGGTCACGCCGACGATGCACGTCGGGAGAGTTTCGGTGCCGTGATTGGAGCCGGCCATGCCAATGACGTCATCGACCATCGCGCGGGTGTCAGGCCAGAAGCGAAGCGCCCAGCGCATCGACATACCGCCCTGGCTGTGCCCCATGATCGCGATGTCACGGTTCGACTTGGCCCGCATCGTGCGGATTGCATAGACGAGGTACTCCCCCGACACCTGGATGTCGCCAAGCGTGTGCGACGGCATGTGGATCGCGCACCACGGGCGCTTCTGTGCCGTGAACGCCGGCTGATAGTTCCAGGAGTAGTTCTCGTCGACCGTGACGCCTGTCGCGGGGTTCATCAGGATGGGCTGCAGCGTGGAGCCCTTGAAGTCACCGCTGCACTGGAGCGCAGCCTTGAGCGTCGCTGCCGGAACCGTCAGCTTCGGGCCCGGGCGATCGAGCGGTGCGTACGGCGACGTCGCTGCCGTCGCGGGTGCGGCGAACATCGCCATCACGATGCCAACAACCACAGCCACACTTCGCATACGGGTCATGGCACCTCCAACGACCCGACAACGATTGGCGTTACGACTTGGGTGTCACCCAGAGGTGGATGGTGCCTTCGACGGTCACGGTGCCGTCGGAGGTGACGGCCTTGACCTTCACCGGTACGTCAGGCGCACCAGCCCAGTCAGCCTCGGTTGTTTCTGCGGTGCACGTCAGTGCGGTCGTCGACTTGGCGAGGTAGCTGACCTCCATGCCCTTCGGCAGCCAGCGCATGTCATCGGGGCACGTCGCCTCGGCGAGCAGCCCCATGGCAGCTTCGAGGCCGTTGCAGGCGGCGATGGCGTGGATCGTGCCGATGTGGTTCTTGACCGACCGACGCTTGGGGATCCGGATCTGTCCGAGGTGTGGCTTCATCTCCTGCACCTCGAGGTGGATCGACGCGAAGTACGGCGCCTTCTGGCTGAATGCGACGGAGAACAGTCGCTTGCCCTGGGGCAACGCGGCGAACTTCTTGTAGAGATCGAGAGTCGAAGACATGCCGCGAGTGTAGGACCGTTACACCACTACTGTCAGCGTCAGGAGCGTCACACCAACTCAAACGCGCTCCGCGGTGCAGTACAGACGACTTCGGGGTGTGAGACGGATTCCGGTTGGATCCACAGACCCTGGGTGAATCCGCACTTCTCCAGCACCCGGATCGATCGCGTGTTGCGCACGTCGGGACTCGCGACGAATCGCGGTGCATCCGGATAGTCGCGGCACAGAACCTCGGCACAGAACGTGGTGATCATCTGTGTGCCGATCCCCCGGTCTATCAGCTCAGGCAGACCGATGAGGTAGTCGAAGGCGATCGCTTTGGGATCCTGCACCCGTACGGCGTAGTCGTCGTAGGCGATGACGGGATAGTCCTGGATGTAGCCGATGTCGACGCCGTCGAGCACGACGATCCACATACGGGTGGCACTCGTGCCGTCGAGCTCCTTGGCATAGTGCTCGCGAGCAAGCTCGGGTGTACGCGGTTCGTCACCGAACCAGGGCTGCGCATGCTCAGCAGCCATCCAGCCGACCAGCGCCTCGAGGTCAGAGTCTGCGAGCCGCCGAAACCCGATCACATGTCAGAGGCTATCCAGAGCGGCGGCCTCAGCACCGAGCTCTTGGCGTACGACGTCGAACGCAATCGCCGGCGAGTAGCCTTTGCGGGCGAGCATGCTGGTGAGCCGCCTGGTCTTGGTGGTGTTGTCGAATCGCGCCATCGATCGCAGCTTGCCCTGCACCAGTCGATGCGCTGCCTGGATCTCGTCGGCGGGGTCGAGCTCGGCAAGCACCTCTTTGGCGATCTCGTCGTCGACGCCCTTCTGGCGCAGCTCCATCGCCAGCACGCGTGAGGACAGACCCTTGCTGCGCTGCCTCGACTGAACCCAGGCGCGAGCGAACTCCTCGTCATCGATGAGTCCGGCTGCCTCGAACTTGTCGAGCATCGCCGTGGCGACCTCCTCAGGCACCAGCTTCTTGGCCAGTGCCTGAGCGAGGTCGCTGCGGCTTTGGGCGCGTACGGCAAGGCGGTCGTAGATCACCTTTCGCGCCAGGCCCTCGGGATCCTCGGGCGCGACTACGTCGGCTGGATCCTTCTGAGCCCAGGACATCAGAAGTCGATGTCGGTCGGGGGCTCCTCGACAACCTCGAGCGCAGGCTTGTCGGCCTGTGCGCCGATGCCCATGTGCTCCATGATGCGCTTCTCGAGCTCATCGGCCAGGTCAGGGTTGTCGCGGAGGAACTTGCGGGAGTTCTCCTTGCCCTGACCGAGCTGGTCGCCCTCGTAGGTGTACCAAGCGCCGGCCTTGCGGACGAAGCCCGTGTCGACGCCGACGTCGATCAGGCTGCCTTCGCGGCTGATGCCGGTGCCGTACATGATGTCGAACTCGGCCTGCTTGAACGGC
>JAKFCR010000352.1:0-7535 GCA_036676545.1 Aeromicrobium sp.
GATCACGTTGGCCGACCTCGGCGGGGGAGCCGGCGCACTGCCTCCAGCCGGAGCCGGCGCGAACCTGGCGCCCGCGCTCGATGACGTTCCGCCGACCACCGACCCTGGCGCTGACACCACCACCGCCGCACCAGTTGCCAAGGGCATGCCGCCACTGCGCAGCTTGCCGATGATCCTGCTGATCGGCGGAGCATTGCTCGCCAGTGGCGTGGCTTGGTACCTGCGCCAAGCCGGTCTCCTGCTGTTCGGCGGAGCCAATGACTGTTCGTTCGGCCTCCAGGCCGGTATCCCGGATCTCAGAAAGGCCTGACATGACGACGCAACAGATTGCTGCCCAGCCCGCCAAGGGAGCGCCGCATGTAATGCCTCGCGCAGGATCGCGCGACGGCACGGCTCCGCTGCGCGACAACCCCGTACAGATGCTGCACTTGGTGCTGTTCATTGCCGGTGCGGTGCTCTTGCCCGCTGGCCTGATCGTGATCGGTCTCGGCTGGTACGGCGCCGCGCACACCCCCTACGCGTACGACCAGATCGCCTACTTGGTCTCGGCGGTCTTCGGACTCGGCATGACCTTCGTCGGCGGCTTCCTCTACTTCGGGTCGTGGCTGGCCCGCATCGCGGGCGATCAGAAGGAATCACAGCGTCAGCTCTCTGACTCGGTGCTCCGTCTGGCCAACTCGGTGGCCCGCAACACCGCGATGGCAGCGGGAGCCACGCTCGAAGCCAACGGTTCAGGCGCCCAGCGCGGACAGGTACGCGCGGTGGTTCGTCCCAAGGATCCGGGGGCTGTCCTGGTGATGGCTGGACGCGGTACGACCGTGCACCGCGCTGACTGCAGCCTGATCTCCGGTCGTGATGACCTGCGTCCCGCCGGTCCGGATGCCAACGAACGTACGCAGTGCCGGCTCTGCCGTAAGCAAGCGGCGACCTGATCGATCCGGCATTGCAGTCCGATATGGCAATTGGACGCCGCGCCTCATGCGCGGGCATACTAGAACGTGTTCTAGTTTTCTAAGGTCGGGAGCACGATGTGTACGACTTCGAGGGCAGCGAATCAGCGGCAGGTTCGGACGCGAAAGCGCCTCCGCGACTGCTGACGGCGTTGGAGTTCCCCCGCTGGATCGGTGAGTACACGTCCTCGCGCGCCCTCGACACGGTCACCCGTTCCAGTGGCGTCGGCAAAGGGCGCCCGGTGCTGGTGCTGCCGGGCTTCAGTGCAACCGACTTCATGACCGGTCGATTGCGCAGTCACCTGCGGCGGCGAGGCTTCCATGTGTACGGGTGGGGCCAGGGTCGCAACGTCGGCCTGACGGACGAGCTGGTCGACGGCTTGATCGAAAGGTTCCTCGAGATCGCCGATCGCCATGACGAGCCCGTGTCGATTGTGGGCTGGAGCTTTGGCGGACTGTTGGCCCGCCGTATTGCCCACGAGTACCCAGACCGCGTACGGCAGATCATCTGCCTCGGCTCTCCCTGGAGGGCTGAGGGCGAACGCACCCGTGCGACTGCCATGTTCGAGCGATCGCGGGTCCGCCACGGATTGTCCGACCGGGCGCGTGACATCGTCGACCGGCTGAGGCAGCCTGTCCCGGTCCCAACCACGGCGATCTGGTCGCGCTCTGATGGCATCACGTCATGGTCGGGCTGTTCCGTGGACGAGACAACAACCCCGGCGCTTGCAGAGAACATCGAGGTTGTCAGCAGCCACGTTGGAATGGTCGCCAGTCCGGTCGTGCTCGCAGTCGTGGTCAATCGTCTCCTCCAAGACCCTGCCGACTGGCAGCGCTTCGAGTGGCGCCAGTTGGCTGGCCGTACTTCTGCGAACCAGCAAAGGAAGCCCGCATGAGTGACATCGAAGAAAGGGCACCCGAGTCGGTTGCCAAGGTTCTGCCGTTCCTCCGACTTGCGATGAAGGGCTACTTCCGCAGCGAGGTCCGCGACATGGACCGGCTGCCCGAAGGCGGAGTCCTCATCGTCTCCAACCATTCAGGCGGCTTGCTGCCGATGGACGTGCCGATCATCGCTGTGGGCATCGCGGACGTGTTCGGGGAGGGACGACCGCTCTACTGTCTGTCCCACGACGTGTTGTTCACCGGTCCTCTGGGGCCGATCATGCGCAAGTACGGCATGATTCCCGCGACTCGGGAGAACGCCCATGAGGTGTTGACATCGGGCGGTGCCACGATCGTCTTCCCCGGCGGCGACTACGACTGCCTGCGTGAGCAGAGCAAGGCCAATGTCGTCGACTTCGGTGGCCGGACTGGCTATGTGCGCACGGCACTGGCTGCTGGGGTTCCGATCCTTCCCGTGGTCTCGATTGGTGGTCAGGAGGACCAGTTCCACATCAGTCGCGGCGCCGGACTCGCCAAGTTCAACCCGGTGCTCAAGGCGATGCGGATGCCGTACTTCCCGATCAGCTTCGGCTTCCCGTTTGGTTTCACTGCAGCCTTCCCGATCAATCTCCCGCTGCCGACCAAGATCGTGACGCAGGTTCTCGAGCCGATCGACATTGCTGCCGAGTTCGGGGCAGATCCCGATATCGCTGAGGTCGATGCGGCAATCCGGGGTCGCATGCAAGCTGCCCTTGATGTGCTGGCCAGTCAGCGACGCTTCCCGGTTCTGGGCTGAGGGGCACCTGATGCGTGCTGTACGTCGTCTGTGGTCCGCGCTGATGGAACAGCTGTGGATTGGCAAGATGCTGTTCGGCAGCCGAATGATGACTCTGATGCGACCCGACAAGTACGTCGGATTCGTCAAGGTCATCCGGACGCAGGGTACGCATGCCACGAGCGGCTTTGCACTTGCGGCGGTTCGGGCTCCCCACGGGATCGGCATCATCGACGAGCGCGGCAGCCTGACCTGGACTGAGATCCAGCAGCGGGCCGGCGCGTTCGGTGCCGGTCTGATCGAGGCCAACGGCGGGCCCGTCACATCCGTCGCGATCCTTGCTCGAAACCATCGCGGCTTTGTCGACTCGTTGCTCGCCAGCACGCGTATCGGCGCACATGCGCTGCTGCTCAACACAGGTTTCTCCGGGCCCCAGCTCGCTGAGGTCATGGAGCGCGAGGGTGCGCGAGTGATTGTGTACGACGAGGAGTTCGACGGGGTGCTTGCCGAGGTGCGCGATCGCGTCGATGGCTTGGTCGAGGTGCTGGCCTGGACTGACACCGATGCAGACGTTCTGACCGTTGACGGCCTGATCGCCGAGCACCTGAACACGCCGGCTCCGCACGCATCCGCACCGGGCCGTGTCGTGCTCCTGACCTCTGGCACCACCGGCACCCCCAAGGGCGCACGTCGGTCCGGAGGGGGCCCCGACGAGCTGGCCGGGATGCTCGAGGCGATCCCATGGCGCGGCGGCGAAAAGACTGTCGTTGCCGCCCCGATGTTTCACGCTTGGGGGTTTGGACAGCTGGTCATCGCGGCCACCATGACCTGCACGGCGATCATGCGTCGCCGCTTCGACCCCGAGGCGACGCTCGCCTTGGTCGACGATCACAATGCGACTGGCCTCGCGGTCGTACCGGTGATGCTCGAACGGATCATGGACCTGCCGAATGAGGTCCTCGAGCGCTATTCGCTGAGCAGCCTGCGGTTCGTCTCAGCGAGCGGTTCGCGAATGCGACCGGACTCCGTCATCGCATTCATGGATCGCTTCGGGGATGTCGTCCACAACAGTTACAACGCCACCGAGGCGGGACAGATCAGTGTCGCCAGGCCGGCAGACCTACGCGTGGCGCCAGACACCGCTGGCCGAGCGGTGCGCGGCTCGGTGGTTCGGATCGTCGACGACGAAGGCAGAGATCTGGCGCCGGGTGAGGTCGGACGGATCGTGGTGCGCGGCTCATCGCCCTTCGATGGCTACACGTCAGGTGCCAGCAAGGATTTCGTCGAGGACTTCATGGTCACCGGCGATGTCGGGCGCCTTGATCCTGCCGGGCTGCTGTTCGTCGTCGGACGCGACGACGACATGATCGTCAGCGGCGGCGAGAACGTCTATCCGATCGAGGTCGAGAAGGTGCTGGGCGCCCACGATGCCGTGCGCGAAGTGGTTGTCGTTGGAGTCCCCGATGACGCATTTGGCCAGCGGTTGGCGGCTTACGTCGTCCCGCACTTCGAGGTCGACGCCACCACCCTCAAGGATCATGTTCGCTCGAAGCTCGCTGGCTACAAGGTCCCCCGGGAAGTGATCTTCCTTGACGAGCTGCCACGCAACGCCTCCGGCAAGGTGATGGCACGCGAGCTACCGGCGGTGAGCCCATGAGTGCAGCCCGTGTACACCCTGCGGTCGAGCGCATGGATGGTGTGGACGCTGGGTTCCTCTACCTCGAGACCCCAGCTGTGCACATGCATACGTTGAAGATTGCAATCCTCGATCCTGACGAGCACCTCAACTTCGACTCCTTCGTCAACGGAACGTTGGCCCGACTCCGTCGGTTGCCTCCCATGCGGCGACGGATCGTGACGATTCCGTTCGGGCTCAATCACCCGATGTGGGTGACCCTGAATCGGATCAACCCCAAGCGCCACATGTTCCGTCATCGGGTCCCGGGTGACGGCACCATGCGCGATCTTGAAGTGCTGATCGGGCGAATCGCCAGCACCCAGATCGATCGCCGATTCCCGCTGTGGGAGCTTCACTACTGCGAGGGCCTCGCCGACGGCCGGGTCGCGATCGTGGGCAAGATGCATCACGCGCTGGCAGACGGCGCAGCAGCCAACGCGCTGCTGGGCAACGTCACAGACGTGCGCAGCGCCGCCGTGCCGCCGGCACCCGACGACGTCTTCGAGTCGACGGACAAGATTCCCGGGCGACTGTGGCTCATGAAGCGCGGTCTGTTGGACGCGGTCTTGCAGATCGTCCTTCTGCCATCGTTGATCCTTCGCACGGCTCGAGGACTGCTCGCAGCCGGCCGCTATCGCCGCAGGTCCGGTAAGGATGTGCCCCTGCCGGTGCTCCACGCCCCGCGTACGTCCTTCAACAAGTCGCTGACCGCGGCGCGAAGCTTCGCCACGGTGACACTGCCGTTCGGCGAGGTGCGGCGCATCCGTGCACAGCAAGAAGGTGTCACGGTCAACGACGTCGTTCTTGCGGTTGTGTCAGGGGCGCTGCGCCGCTGGCTGGCCGCCCACGACGAACACCCATCTCGGTCGTTGACCGCTGGCGTCCCGATCGGCGCCGATCTGAGCGGGGCAGCGCCGAGACTGGGCGGCAACCGAATCTCCAACATGTTCACGACGTTGGCGACTGACATCGACGATCCAATCGAACGCCTCCTCCACATCTCGCGGACCAGCAGCAGCGCCAAGCAGATTCAGCGCCACATGGGTCTGGAGCTGATGACCGATTGGGGCCAGTTCATGCCGCCGATCGTGCTGCCGATCGTGGTGCGGGCCTACTCGCGTACGAAGGGTGCGTCGCTGCACGCACCGGCGTTCAATGCCACCGTCTCCAACGTTCCAGGACCGAGGGAGCCCGTCTCGATCGGCGGTGCCCGACTCAGCGACGTGTTCAGTGTTGGACCGCTGGCTGACGGCATCGGTCTCAACGTGACGGTGTGGAGCTACGTCTCCAAGCTGAACTTCTCCTTGCTGGCCTGCTCGGACCTGCTTCCCGACGTGGAGGTGCTGGCGTCCTACTTCCCGGAGGCGCTGGCTGAGCTGGACCTTGAACCCGAAGTCGTACCCAGTGCCCCAACGGCAGAAGTCGATACAGACGAAGCGAGCGCATGATCATGAAGCACATGGCACACACAGTGGGGGTTGCGGCTGGCGTGGCGACCCGGTTGACGGGCTCCGCGCTTCGCAGCGGGATGCGAGTGGCGGTCCGCAGGTCCGGCAGGGTCCCCGAGAGGTCACCACTTCCTCCGGGCATCATGATCAATCTGGAAGGCCGCGGAGAGACCTGCGTCGTGGACACGGGTGCACCATTTCCGGGTGCGCCGACCGTGCTCCTGCTCCATGGGATCGCCACCACCGCATCGCTGTGCTGGTTCACGACGGTCGATGAGCTGCGCGATGACTATCGCGTCGTGCTGATGGATCAGCGCTGGCACGGTCGGGGACTGCGGGCAGATCGGTTCAGCCTGGCCGAGTGCGCCGACGACATCGACGCACTGTTGAGCTTCCTCGACATCGACCAGGTCATCGTTGTCGGCTATTCGATGGGCGGGGCGCTGGCTCAGGTCTTGGCACGGCGACATCCGGCGCGTCTCTCGGGACTCCTGCTGTGCTCGACGGCGCCGACGTGGAAGGGCAACAAGGCGGAGGCCTTGTTCTATCCGGTTCTTGGTGCCATCACCGCCGTCAGTCGGCGTCATACGTCCTCGAAGGTCACGAGCAAGGCGGACTCCCTCCCGCCGCTGTCTGAGATCGAGCAGGATGACGTGATGCAGTGGGCGTGGTCGGAGTTTCGCGCGACCAGCTTCTGGTCGCTGCCGGAGGTGTTGGCCGAGCTGGGTCGCTTCGATGCGCGCAAGGACCTCGGCTCGGTCGCGGTCCCGGCCGCGGTCGTCGTCACCGCCGAGGACAAGGTGATCCCGGCAGTGCGACAGCTTGAGATGGCGGCGATGATCCCCGGCGCCAAGACGTTCATGGCAGAGGGAGGACATGCGTCAGTCGTTCTCGACTCCGAGCGCTGGCGCCCGGTGTTCCTCGAAGCCCTGGCCGACGTGACCGCCAGATCCGTGCGAAAGGCGTCTGAAACCCCGGCAGCCAAAACACGTCTTGGGGCTTAGCGGTAGCGCGTACCGCGTTCTTCGCGGGTCCAGGTCACGTCGGCGATGCCTGCGGCGGTGAGCTCGCGATGGAGGACCTTGTGGGTTGCCGTGCGGGGAAGGTCGTTGACCACTCTGATGTAGCGCGGCCGTGCCTTGGGTGACAGATCGCGCTGCTCGTCGAGGAACTGCTCGAGCTGGTCGGGTGCGAGCTCGCCGCGGAGCACGAGGGCCGCGGCGACCTGGTCGCCGGCTCGCTCGTCCGGCACGGCGTACACGGCGGCTTGATCGATTGCTGGATGGCGAAGCAGGATCTGCTCGATCGGCGCGGTGGCGAGGTTCTCGCCGTCGACACGCAGCCAGGCAGCGGTGCGCCCGGCGAACCAGACCCAGCCGTCGTCGGTTCGGTAGGCGAGGTCGCCTGACCAGTACATGCCGCCGCGCATCCGCTCGGCGGTTGCTTCGGGGTCGTTGTAGTAGCCCGCGAACTGTCCGGCACCGGTCGTGTTGACCAGCTCGCCGACGCACTCGTCGAGATTGGTGACACGACCGTTCTCGTCGAGGACCGCGCGCGGGCACTCGGTCACGGTCTCGGGGTCATAGATGGCAACACCATCGGCGGGCCAGCCGAGGGCACCCGGTGGTGTCCCCTCGATCTTGCTGACGATGACGGCGTTCTCAGTCGAGCCGAACCCATCGACCACGTAGCAGCCGAATCGCTCACCGAACGCCTTGATGTCACGGTCGCCGGCCTCGTTGCCGAAGACGAAGCGGAGCGAGTTGTCCGCATCATCGGGTCGGGCCGGGGTGGCAAGTACG
>JAKFCR010000353.1:0-4670 GCA_036676545.1 Aeromicrobium sp.
GACATCAGCGCTGTGCGTGCCAACGCCGTGACATCGAGCGGCCGCGCGTACTCGCGATCCATCCGGTCGCGTGCCTTGCGCAACAGCACGAGGTCCGAGGTCTCCACGGGTCGAGTATTCCACGACTCAGGCGGCGACCTTCGGCCTGCGGCGTCCGAACTCACCGACCAACACGATGGTGATGGCGATGAGGAACATCGCCGTGCCGATGACATTGACCTGCATGGGAACGCCCCGCTGCGACGCCCCCCACACGAACATCGGGAAGGTGACCTCCTGCCCCGCGTTCAGGTTGGTGATGATGAAGTCGTCGAACGACAGCGAGAAGCTCAGCAGGGCGGCCGCGATGATGCCAGGAAGCACCAGCGGGAACGTGACCCGCCAGAACGTCTGAAACTCAGTGGCATACAGGTCCATCGCCGCTTGTTCGAGGTTGTCGTCGAGACCGCCCAAGCGAGCCTTGACCGTCACGATCACGAACGACAGGCAGAACATCACGTGAGCGATGAAGATCGTCCAGAAGCCCAGTTGGCCGCCGAAGCCGCTCGAGACGAACAACGCCAGCAACGACGAGCCCATCACGATCTCGGGCGAGGCCATCGGCAGGAAGATGATCACGTTGGCCGCCGACCGACCCTTGAACCGGTGCCTGACGAGCGCGAACGCGGCGAGCGTGCCGAGGATCGTGGCGATCAGCGTCGCCAGCAGCGCGATCTCGATACTGAGGATGACCGAGTCCTTCATGCCGTTGGGCTCCCACGGATGGAGCCAGTTGTTCCAGGTGAAATTCTGGAACTTGTAGAGGTTGCGCGAGCTGCTGCTGTCGTTGAAGCTCATGAGCGCCACGACCGCGATTGGCACGAATGTATAGATCAGCACGAGGATTCCGAGGCCGAGGACCAGGTGCTCCCCGATCCAGCGGCGCACCGCCGTCAACCGGTTCACACCAACTCCTCCGTTCCTGAGTTGCGGACCCAGACGAGCACCATGGCCACGATGATCGCCATCAGGATCACCGAGAGCGCACCGGCCGCGGCATAGTCATTGACGGTCGTGAACAGATTCTGGATGTCGTTGCCGACCATGTTCTCGTTGGCACTGCCGAGCAGCTTCGCGTTGATGTAGTCGCCCGCTGAGGGGATAAAGGTCAGGAGCGTTCCGGCGACGACGCCAGGCATCGACAGCGGCAGGGTCACCTTGAAGAATCCCTTGGCCGGCGAGGCGTAGAGGTCGCTGGACGCCTCGATGAGCCGCCGGTCGATCTTTTCCAGGCTGGCGTAAAGCGGCAGCACCATGAACGGCAGGAAGTTGTACGTCAGGCCCGCGATGACGGCGAACGGAGTGGCCAGCAGGCGTTGGTCGTCTCCCAGCAGGTGCAGCCACTGGAGCGAGTTCACGATCCAGCCGTCGTCGGCCAGGATCAGCTTCCACGACAGCGTACGAAGCAGAAAGCTCGTGAAGAACGGGGCGATCACCAAGATCAGCATGAGGTTCTTCCACCGGCCGGCCTTGAACGCGATGGCGTAAGCCAGGACGTACCCGATCACCAGACAGACTGCAGTGGCCACGCCCGAGTACCAGAGCGAGCGCCACAGCGAGCCTTTGTACTGGTCGAACGCGTCGACGAAGTTTTGGAAGTGCCAGGTCACCGAGTAGCCAGTCTCGACGGAGCCGCTGGGGTCGTACAGGCTGGCCGAGATCAGCGAGAAGAACGGCACGACGAAGAACAGTCCCAACCAGATCGCACCGGGAAGGATCAGCCAGTAGCCGGTCAGCTTGCGCTTGGCCTTGCCGCCGTGGGCGACATCGTCCAACGTGGCCACTACTCGTCCTCGATGCCGGCACTCGCGTCTTGGCTCGCGTCGAGCAGGAAGGCGTACTCCGGCTGCCACGAGATGTCGACCTTGGTACCGGACGCGAACATCCGCCGTGCTCCGGTGTTCTGCTCGAACACCATGATCTCCTGGCCCCAGGGCATCTTGACCATGTATTGAGTGCTCACGCCGACGAAGCTGACATCCGTGATGAAGCCGCCCGTGATGACGTCGCCGGGTGCGTCGATCGGCTGGCCAGCCTCGGCGATCAGGACCTTTTCGGGCCGGATGCCGAGCCAGCCGCTGCCGGACTCCGCATGCGCCCGCTCGACCGGGATCGAGGCCAGCGCGCCCTGCACGCGTACCTTGACCAGGTCGCCCTCCCGACCTTGGATATCGGCTGCGATCAGGTTGGACTGGCCGAGGAAGTTCGCGACGAACGTCGTACGCGGGTTCTCGTAGAGGTCGCTGGGCGCTCCCATCTGCTCGATGACGCCTTGGTTCATGACCGCGATGGTGTCGGCCATCGTCATGGCCTCTTCCTGATCGTGCGTCACATGCACGAACGTCAGGCCAACCTCGGTCTGGATGCGCTTGAGCTCGATCTGCATACCGCGACGCAGCTTGAGGTCAAGGGCGCCGAGGGGCTCGTCGAGCAAGAGCACCTCGGGCTGGTTGATCAAGGCACGAGCGAGAGCCACTCTCTGCTGTTGCCCTCCCGACATCTGCGCCGGCTTCTTGTGGGCCTGAGATGTCAGCTCGACGAGCTCGAGCATCTCTGCGACCTGCTTCTTGACATCCTTGACGCCGCGGCGCTCGAGACCGAAGGAAACGTTCTTGGAGATGTCGAGGTGCGGGAAGAGTGCGTAGTTCTGGAACACCGTGTTGACCGGCCGCTTGTAGGGCTTTTCGTAGGTCACGTCCTTGTCACCGAGGTGGATCGTGCCCGAGGTCGGGGTCTCCAGCCCGGCGACCATACGGAGCGTCGTCGTCTTGCCGCAGCCGGATGGGCCGAGCAGGGCGAAGAACGATCCCTGCGGAACTTCGAGGTCGAGCGACTTCACCGCGGTGAACGCGGCGAATTCTTTGGTGAGCTGTGAGAGTCGCAGCGAGCGTGAACCGGCGGGGGCCGGTGTGTCTGGCCCGCTAACCACTGATCGCCTTCGTGAAGGCGCGCTGGTACTCGCGCTCCTTCTTCGAGTCGAGCTTCATGAACGCGTGGGTCTGCGAGAGCGTCTTCTCGGTCGGGAAGATCAGCTCATTGTCTACGAGGCTCGAGTCAACCTTCTCCATGGCTTCCTGCGCGCCCTTGACGGGGCAGATGTACCAGACGAACGCCGCAAGCTTGGCCGCGACTTCGGGCTCGTAGTAGTAGTTGATCCACTCCTCGGCATTGCCCCGGTGGCTCGCCTTGTTGGGCACGAGCATGTTGTCGGCCCAGATCATCAGCCCTTCTTCGGCCGGGACGAACACGAGGTTCTCGTCCTCTGCCGCGGCGACGTCGCCTGACCACGCCTCACACGCAACGACGTTGCCTGCGGTGAGGTCCTGGATGTACTCGTTGCCCGTGAACGACCGAATCTGACCGTCGGCCTTGACCTTGTTGAGCTTGTCGAGGGCCGTCTGCCACTCGTCGTCGCTGAAGTTGGACGGGTCTGCGCCGCCGGCCAGCAGCAGCATGCCCATCGTGTCGTTCATCTCCGACAGGAGCGAGATGCGGCCCTTGAGGTCGCTGCGGGTGATCAGCTCCTCGAACGACTTCACTTCCTTGACCTTCGACTTGTTGTAGGCGATGCCGGTGAGGCCGCTCTGCCAGGGCGCGGAATACTCCCGCTTCTCGTCCCAGCCGACGTTCGCCAGACTGTCGATGATGTTGGCATGCAGGTTGGGCACCTTGGCTGCGTCGAGCTTCTGGATCCAGCCTGACTGGATCATGCGGGCAGCCATCCAGTCGGTCAGGATGAACATGTCGCGCTTGGTCGTCGTGCACGCACCGAGCTGGTTCTTGACCTTGCCGTAGAACTCGTTGTTGTCGTTGACGTCAGCGGTGTAGTCGACCTTGATGCCCGTCGCCTTCTCGAACTCAGTCAGAGTCGACGTGTAGCCGTCCTCGTCCTCATCGATGTACTCGGGCCAGTTCGAGATGATGAGCTTCTTCTCGCTCGCTGACAGGTCCTTCGAGATGCAATCGGCCGCGTCCTGCTTGCTTCCAGATGTGCCGCATCCGCCCAGCACGAGGGCGCTTGTGCTGAGCGCCGCAATTCCTCCGATGCCTCGTAGCAGTGTCCGCCGGTCCAAGTCAGCCATCTTCGATCCCGTCTCTGTGAGGCACTCATAGTCGCAAGATCAACAGCGCAAGACAAGGGATTCCAGCGCTACAAATGCGTTGCGGACATGAATTCGTCACGTTACGACGTTCGTGCGGCACAATGGCGGCATGAGTGACGCCAAGCTGACCACCAAGGCTCATCTGGACGACATATCCAAGCGGATCATTGAGCTGCTCCAGGGCGACGGCCGTCTGTCGTACTCCGCGATCGCGGAGCATGTCGGACTGTCCGAGTCGGCCGCCCGACATCGCGTTCAGAAGCTCATCGAGAGCGGTGTCATGCAGGTCGTTGCCGTCACGGACCCCATGCAGATGGGCTTTGCCCGTCAGGCCATGATCGGCATCAAGGTGTCAGGCGACGTCCGCAAGGTGGCCGCAAAGCTCTCCAAGATGGAGAAGCTCGACTACATCGTGATCACCACGGGCCGATTCGACATCCTGGCCGAGCTCGTGGCCGAGAGCGACGACGAGCTCCTCGACATCGTGTCAGGGCAGATCAGCGCCGTCGACAACGTGCTGATGACCGA
>JAKFCR010000354.1:0-12999 GCA_036676545.1 Aeromicrobium sp.
CGCAGGCGGGTGGCTCAGTGAGGGGTGCTCCGCGCACGCCAATCGACCCCGGTCAAGGGGCGCCTTCCAACCAGCATTTGAAGGAGGGCATAGCGAGGCGAACGCGAAAGTTCATAGTAACCCTCTCGACACCCCGAAAGCAAGGCCGGGTCTTGACAATCGCCAATTGGTAGGGGACGCTATTTGGCTTTTAGCCACGAAGATTTGGCTTTTCCGTTGCATTTGGAGCGTGTACGTGCTCCGGATGACCGCTCAGACAGCGCGTATATCGTCGACGAGCCAGACTCCGTCGCGGTGCACCATCTTCAACGTGATGCGATTGCCGATCACATCAGGCTCCTTGGAACCGTCGATCAGGCGGGCCTGGTCAAGGAAGACCAGCACGTTGACAGTGCCGGGTGAGCACTCGTCACCACAGCTCAGCGCTGCGGCATTGCGGCCCACGGCCTCCACCTGCACACGACGCTGTGGTGCGATGTCGTCGAGCGCCGGCGCGATCTTCTCGAAGTCCTTGGCGAATTTCGACGTCATGAGCTTCTTGGAGTCCGTCAGGTGCTCGTCGAGCTCGTTGTACTGGTAGGAAAAGATCGTCTCGGCTGCGGCACTCGCTGCTGCTGAAGCTTCCTTCTCGGTCGACGCACGATCGCCCTCGTTGTTCCTGATGTCCTGGATGCCTTGAACGGCGAGCACTCCTCCCACAATCAATGAGGCGAGGGCCAAGAAGGCCGCCGGGATCAGCCATCGAAGGTCACGGCGAGTGGGCCCACCGCCATCTCCGCGTACGGCCTCAACCTTGGGCTCGCGCGATGTGGCGATGATCGATGCGCCGCTTGCCAGGGGCGGAGCAGCCTTCTTGGCCGGCGTTGCGACCTTCTTGACTGGACCAGACTTGACCGCGGCCTTCTTGGCGGGTGCCTTCTTGGCCGGGGTCTTCTTCGCGGCCGGGTTGCCCTCGCCCGCGATGCGCCGGCGGTTGACGGGGCCGTTGGAATCGCTCATCAGCCATCCCCCTCTTCCGTCGTGGTCGGCGTCGGTGTCGGTGCCGTGGCGCTCGGATCTCCAGCTGTCGCGGTCACGGCGGCCACGCTCTCGAAGTTGGACACGAGCCATTCATCGCCGCTCTTGGTGAACGACACCTTCCACCTGAAGTGGCGTACGACAGCAGCCTTGTTGTCGGTGTTGGAGATCGTCGCGTCCACCGCGACGATCGCCTCGGCGGAATCCTCGTCGATGCTCTCGATCGCGACACCTCGCACCTTCGCCTCGCCGCTCTGCTGCTTCTTGTCCTTGAGCGCTTCGAACACGGCGTTGGTGACCTGGACGAACTGCTCGTCATACTTCGGCGTCAGCAGGCCCTTGAGCCGCTTCTGGTAGTCGTCGATCTCAGCCACGTTGTAGGTGTTGTAGGCCGTCGCGAAGTCGTTGGCACGCGAGATCACGAGCTCGCGGTCAGCGCCGCCGTACGTGTCGTCGTCGCCCATGAACTTGGGCAGGAACGCTCCAAGCAGGCCGAGCACGAGGCCGATCGCCGTGAGAACGGCGAGAATTCGGGCGACTCGCGGGCGGCTTGACCAGGAGGTCTCTGTATCAGGGTTCAGCGTGTTGCTGGTCCGAGCAGGAGCCACTTCCAGGAGTCCTTTCCTGATGCCGTGGGGCCTTCAGCCGCATAGGAACCTGAGTCGCTGGTGACGGCCGAACGCTTGAGGACAGTCTTTGAAGCCTGTCGCGCAATGTGATTGGGATCGACCTTACAGTCCAGGTTCGTATCGAAAGCTCGGTCGCTGATGATCGCCTCTTCGCGACGCTGTCGATAGCCCGAGGCCTCTCCGCCGTCTTCGACGTAGCTACAGGGAGCCGTCATGTCGGTCATCTGCAGTCCGAAGGCCGCGTTGTAGACCGTCTGGCCGCCCTCTTGCTTGGGGGTCAGCACCGAGAACGAGCCCTCGACCAAGTAGGGGTAGAGGATGAAGATCGCCTGGAGGCCGAGCACGTTCTCCGAGAGTGGGCGGTTCGCCGTGACCAAGTCGTTGACGGCCTTGCCCAACGTCTCGGAGTTCTCGTCGACCACCTTCCGGAGGTTCGTCGCGCTGACGCTTCCCTTGTCGAGCAGGCGACGAAGGTCCGGGTCTGCCTCGACGAAGCTGTCGGAGAACAGCCGCAGATTTCTCGAGAACGTCTTGAGCGCACCCTGCTTGTCGATCTGGGTCTGGAGAACGGTGCCGGAGCCCTGGATCAGGGACCTTGTCACATCGATGTTGTCGTCAGCTTCCTTGATGAATGCCGATGACGTGTCGAGGATCGTTGCCAGATCCGTGCCCGTGCTCTCGAATGCCTGACCAAGCTCGTCGACTACAGTCCGCAGGTCATCGGTGTTGATCGACCGCACGAGGTCATTTGTATCGACCAGAAGCGTGGTGGTGTCGATCGGGATGCGCGTGTTCTCGACCGAGATCGCTGAACCCTTGGCCAGGTAAGGCTTGGAGCTGCCCCGCGGCTGGAGGTCGACGAACTGCTCGCCGATCGCCGACTTGTTGGCCACGATCACCAAGACGTCTTCGGAGATCTTCGGGGCATCGTTCTCGATGTCGAGGGTCGCTTGTACGCCGTTGTCCTTGAACTCGAGCTTGCCGACCTTGCCGACGGGGATGCCGCGGTAAGTCACCTGGGCGCCGGCGAAGATGCCGCCCGAGTCGGTGAACTGCGCCGTGACGGGGAAGCTGCGATCAACGAAGAGCCGGTCGATCTGGGCATACCGACCGCCCACGAAGGCGCCACCGAGCAGCGTGACGATCGCGAAGATGACGAGCTGGATCTTGGTCAGTCTGGAGATCATGACGTCACCACCGATCCGATCAGGAGCTGCGCAAGCTTGCTGTCATCGGACGACGCGACCGGAGCTCGGCACTGTCCGAGCAGCGAGCAGAAGCTGGGCAGCTCGAGACCGCCTGATGTCGTGTCGGAGCCTGAGGTTGAATCGGCCGTCGGCGTCGCCTGCGGCAGACCTGGAATCGTGGGGATGTCAACGCCTCCGGGTACCAGTCCAGTGACCAGGTTGACCAGGTCCTGGAGTGGCTGCGTCGGGGAAGGGACCGGGGCCTCCGGCGCATAACCGTTGAGGATGTTGGTCAGCTGTTCGGCGCTGATGTCGAGGCCGAGCGAGAGGTTGGCGAAGTCGCCGAAGCACGCGCCTTCCTTGGGTTCACCGTCGATGCACTTGCCCGAGGCGACGGCGTACGTGTTGCCGACGAATCCGTCAGAGAACGGGAAGCTCAGCAGTGCCTTCGTGGCGTATGCGAGGTCGTCTTCGGCCTTGGCGAGATTGGTCAATGTCGGCACGAGCGCCTTGAAGTCGGCGACCGCGTCGTCCTTCGACCGGCGGATCACATCTGTCGCGACGTCGCCCAGGCGCGCCAGCGACTCGAGGAGCTTGACCAGGTCGTCGCGCTGGCTGTTGATGACCGTCAGTGCCTCAGGCAGGTCATCCAGCGCACCGGTGATCGCGGCCTTCTGCTTGTTGGTCTCGACGGCGAGATTGTTGACCTTCTCGAGCGACGTCAGCAGTGCGGCCTTGTTGTTGTCGAGCTGCGTCAGGAACTGCGAGGTCGAGTCGATGAGCTCCTTGACCTCGGGCTCATTGCCATCGAGCGCAAGGTTTAGCTCCTTGACGATCGTGTTGGTCTTCTCGATGCCACCACCGTTGAACAGCAGGGACGCGGCTCCGAGAACTTCCTCGATCTCGGGGTTGCGGCCGGCACGGTCGAGCGGGATGACGTCGCCATCGCTCAACGTGCCGGAGGCGCCGGTCTTGGGAGCAGCCAGCGAGACGAACTTCTCGCCGAGCAGGCTGGTCTGGCGGATCGTGGCCTCGGCGTTGTCCGGCAGCTTGGTGTCCTTGTTGACCTTGACGGTCACCAGTGCGGTCCAGCCGTTGAGCTTGATGTCCGTCACCTTGCCGACGGCGATGTCGTTCACCCGCACGGCACTCTGCGGGACGAGGTCGAGGACGTCACGGAACTCGACCTTGACCGTGTAGGGCTTGTCGCCGAGATCGGCACCACCTGGGAGCGGAAGCTTGTATGGCGAGAAGCCACAGCCGCTGAGGACCATTGCTGCAACCGCCGTGAGCGCGCTGGCGCGAAGAAGTCTCATCAGTTCACCGCCAACATCTCGGCGACCGTGGAGTTGTACTTGTCAGTCGTCACGTCCGAGGCAGCCGCGGCGCGAGGCAACGGCGCGTCGGGCAGGTTGTCCAAGAGTCCGGCAAGAGATGCGCACAATCCACCCTCGGCAATTGTCTCGCCGAGGAGGTTGCACACCAGTCCGGCCGGGTTGGAGGCCGCACCGAACAGCACCTCAGGGATGTTGTTCTTGGTGTCGAGCGTTCCAGATGGGCTGTTGTAGGCGAGGGCGACGTTCGTGAGGGCTGTCGGGGCGTTGACCGTGATCTCCTCGAGGTCAGTCTTGTGCTTGGCCAACAGCGCCGCGAGCGAGCCGATGTTGTCGATGTTGTCCTTGAGGGCGCCTCGGTTCTCCTTGACCAACGAGTTGACGTTGACCAGGGCGATGCTGAGGGCCTTGAGCGTTCCGGCCAGATCTTCGCGCTCGCCCTCGAGCACCGTCGAGACCTTGGCCGTGCTGTCGTTGAACGCCCGCACGGTCGCGTCGTTTGTGCGAAGCAGAGTCACGAACTCCTCGACCTCGCGCAGGCTGCCAAACAGCTCTTCCTTGTTGTTGGAGAGCGTCTTGCTGAGCTTGCCGAAGTTCTGGATCGTCTCGTTGAGCTGTGCGCCCTGGCCGTCCAACTGCTTGGCGGAGTCGCCGATGAACCGGCTGAGCGCGCCTTCCTTGTTGGCACCCTTGGGACCGAGCGCCACGGCGAGATCGTCCAGCGACTGGTAGATCGCGTCGAGCTCGATCGGGACAGCCGAACGCTCGATCGACAGGAATGCGTTGTTCTTGAGCACGGCGCCACCGTTGTAGGCGGGAGCGAGCTGAACGAAGCGATCTCCGACGATCGACGGCGACACGACAACTGCCTTCACGTCGTTGGGGAGCTTCACGTCGCCGTCGTACGAGATCTTGACGCGAACGACGTCACCTCGAGGGGTGAGCGTCTCGACCCGTCCGACGGGTACGCCGAGGATCTTGACGTCAGAACCCTTGTAGACCGAGTTGGTCTGCTCGAAGTCGACGGTGATGTAGCGCTTGCCGTCGCCCTGGTTGAGCACAAGTGCCGCAGCCAGCAGCAGGACCAGGACGATGAACGCCGTCAGGACCTTCGAGATGCCGGTGAAACGCTGGGCCAGTCCGTTGATGCTCATCCGCCTGCCCCCGCAATCGCGTCTTCAAGCTGTTTGCGGAGACCCGCGCCCGACGCGGCACCACCGAGGTAGGTGTCGAACCACGGGCCGGTTCCAAGTGAGTTGGAGAACAGTCGCAGGAACGCTGGGAACTGGCGGAGCGCCTCGTCAAGACTCGCCTCGTTCTTGCGAAGCATGTCCGTGACAACCAGGAGCTGATCGAGGGCGGGCTTGAGATCTGCCTTCGTGCCCTTGACCAGCGCGGTGAGCTCCTTCGAGATCGCCTGAGTCGAGACCAGGAGTCGATGGATCGAGTCACGTCGATCGCTGATCGCGGTGAACAGCGTGTCGGAGTCCTTGAACAACGTCACCAGCTCGTCGTTGCGCGAGTTGAGCACGCCGGTGACCTTCTTGAGGCTGACCAGGAGCGTGTTTATCTGGTCGTCGCGCGCCGCGAGGTTGACCGAGAGATCCGAGACGCCCTTGATGGCTCCGCGGAACTCCTCGGGCGTCTCGGCCGCGATCTCACCGAGGGTGTTGAGCGCCTCGCCGAGCTGTGGCACATCAAGTGCGTCAGTCGTCTTGCTGAGGTCGGAGAACGCCTGGACCACGTCATACGGCGCGATCGTCCGCTCCAACGGGATCGTTGAGCCCTTGGGCAGCTGACCGGGTCCCGCGGGCGTGATGGCGAGGTATTCGGCGCCGAGCAGCGTACGTACGCGAATGTCTGCGCCCGTCTCAGTGCCGAACTTGGTGCCCTTGTCGATCTTGAACGAGACGAGCACCTTGTTGCCGGCAAGCTTGATCTTGTTGACCTTGCCGATCGAGACGCCAGCGACGCGCACCTCATTGCCAGTCTTGAGCGCGCCGATCTCGGCGAACTGAGCGTGGTAGGTGTCGCCGCTGCCAATGATCGGCAGCCGGTCAGCGCGGAATGCGGCGAGCATCATCATGGCGATCACGGCGATGCCGATGACGCCGATCATCACCGGGTTGCGTTCGCGGAAGGGAGTGATCATTTGGTGTACCCCGGCTGGTTGCATCGTTCGCCGCCGACGGCGAGACCACTGTCACCCGTGAGCTCAAGGTGTGTCTCGGGCAGGATCACAGTGTCGCCGACCTTGACCTCAGGCAGCGTGATGCTGCCCTGGATCTCGCACAGGAAGAAGTTGAACTCAGAGCCCGACGACGCGGCGTTGCCGAGCTTCTGGATCTTGAGCGGGAAGATCTTGATCGAGTTCTCGAGGGTGCTCAGGTTCTTGCTGCTGCTGAGGTTCTTGGTCAACGCGTTGAGCTGTTTGATGTCCTCGACGATGGCCGGGCGGCCCTGCACCAGCAAGTCGGATGTCTCGTCGGTGAGGTCAGAGATTGCATCGACCGAGTTGAGGATTGCGTCACGGTCGTCCTTGAGTCCGGTGACGAACTGTTGAAGCGTGTCGATCGTGTCGGTCAGCTCCTGGTCACGGCTGCCGACGGTGTCGAGCACCTCGCTCAGGTTGGTGATGACGTCACCGATGAGCTTGTCGCGACCCGCAAGGGTGTTGGTCAACGACGAGGTCCGCTCGAGCAGGTTGCTGACATTGCCTGCCTCGCCCTGGAAGGTCTGGACGATCTCGTACGCGAACTTGTTCGTGTCACCGGGCGACAACGCCTGGAAGACGGGCTTGAACCCGTTGAGCAGGACATTGAGGTCAAGAGCTTCCTGCGTGCGCTCCTCCGGGATGGTGCTGCCGGGCTTGAGCGTCGACTTGGCACCATCAGCGCCCTGGCTCAGCGCGATGTAGCGCTGGCCGACGAGGTTGCGGAACTTGATGGTCGCGAACGTGTTGGCCGTCAGCGGTACGTCGGAGTCGACACCGAACGTCACGAGCGCCTTGTCGCGGTTGACGATCTCGACCTTCTTGACCGAACCGACGGCGACACCGGCGATACGGATGTCGTCACCCTTGGCCATACCGGTGACATCGCTGAAGAGTGCCTTGTATTCCTCGCGGTCACCGAATGAGCCATTGCTCAGGGTCAGCGCGAGGATCAACGTCGAGATGCCGGTGAAGGCGAAGAAGAACCCGAGCTTGATGGCCGCGGAGATGGACTGGCTGTCGATCTGCTTCATGAGAGCGACACCCCCGATCCACGGAGCATGGGACCAACCAACAGAGAGCCAATGTCAGGCACGTCAGAAGCGTTCATGCCGAGGCTCGCGCCGAGGAGGATGTTGAGCTCAGAACGCTCGCTCTCCGAGTCGATGCCGACGACACTCGGCTGCACCAGGTCTGCGAGGGACACCGCAGCGGCGCGGTTGAACTCTGACGGTGCGCCGAACTTGGAGTGATCGGACTTGATACCGACCAGCTTGTAGACCGACGCCGGAATGCTGAACGGATCGTCCTGGTTGGAGGAGGATTCATCGCCCTTGTTGATCTCATTGAGGTCGAGACACGACGGCACTGCGGCGTTGTCGGCACGGATGTCGTCACCATTCTTTGCCGCAGGTCCGCTTGATGCCGCATCGAAAAGTGCCTGCGACGCCACCAGGTTTTCGTTGGGTGCGTAGGCATCCGATTGCGCGATGACCTCGACGTTGATGTGAAGCATGCCTTCGCGGTACGCGCTGTCGAGTCGTGGGATGAGCTTGCCCATCGCCTTGAGGAAGCACGGGAAAGTGGTCGAGTAGGTGCCGATGGTCTCGAGGATCGGTCGGCCGTCCTTCGCAAGCGTTGCAAGGTTCTCGCCATTCGCCTTGGTGAATGACGTGAGGCTGTCGGACAACTTTGTGCTCTCGTCGAAGAAGGCGGTCAGCTGCGACTTCTTGGCAACGATCGTGTTGCCTGTCGTCACCGTGTTGCGCAGGAAAGCACCCAGCTCTGGCATCGCTTCGGCGTAGCCGTCAGCCACCTTGCCGAACTTGATCAGGTCGTCGACCAGAGTCGGGACATCCGGGTTGGTCTTCTTCAAGAGGCTGTTGGCCTGGACGAGCGTCTCGCCCAGCTGCTTGCCACGGCCCTCAAGCGCTGACGAGACAGCCGACAGCGTGTAGGACAGGTTGGCCGGGTCGACCGCGTCGAGCAGCGGGTAGAGGTCGTTGAGCAGTGTCTCGACCTCGATCGGGACATCCGCCTTGGTGATCGTGTCGCCTGCCTTGAGCGACTGACCGGTCAGCTTGGCCGGCGGGATCAGCGCGATGTACTTCTCACCGAACAGCGTCTTGGGGATCAGCTGCGCCGTGACTCCGGCTGGCACGTCCTTGATCAGGTCGGGGTTCATGCCGAGGTCCATCTTGACGCCGGCGCCGTCGGGCTCGACACCGCGCACCTCGCCGACGATGACGCCGCGAAGCTTGATGTCGGCGTTGAGCGGCAGGTTGACGCCCGTCGTGTCAGTCGTCAGCGTGACCTTGTCGTAGTCGACGAACGCCTTGGTGAAGAACGCGTAGGTGACCCACAGGACGAAGATCAGCATCGCGATGAACGCAGCGCCGAGCACCTTGAGTGACAGACCGCGTTCGAGCACGGGGGTACGAGCCATGGGTCAGCCCGCCAATCTGACGGTCACGTTGGTGCCCCAGATCGCCATCGAGGCGAGCAGGTCGACCACGTTGATCGCAACGATCGACGTACGGACTGCGAGGCCCACGGCAACGCCCACACCAGCGGGTCCGCCGCTGGCGTAGTAGCCGTAGTAGCAGTGGATCATGATCACGACGACGGCAAAGATCAGCACTTTGGCGAATGACCATAAGACGTCTTGCGGTGGCAAGAACGTCGTGAAGTAGTGGTCGTATGTACCCGCACTTTGCCCGTTGATCTGGGTGATAGTCAGCCTCGTCGCAAAATATGACGACAACAGACCGACGATGTAGAGCGGGACGACTGCAATGAGCCCGGCGATGACTCGCGTCGTCACCAGGAACGGTAGCGACGGGATCGCCATGACCTCGAGGGCGTCAACTTCTTCGCTGATGCGCATGGCGCCGAGCTGGGCGGTGAAACCACAGCCGACGGTCGCGGCAAGCGCGATACCGGCGACGATCGGGGCGATCTCGCGGGTGTTGAAGTAGGCAGAGACGAATCCGGTGAGCGCCGCAGTGCCGAGCTGGTCCAGCGCGGCATAGCCCTGGATTCCGACTTCGGTACCGGTGAAGAAGCACATCGCGGTGATGACGCCGACCGTGCCGCCGATGACGGCGAGAGAGCCGGATCCGAGCGCGACCTCGGCGAGGAGACGGATGATCTCCTTGCCGTAGTTGGCGATCGTACGAGGCACCGACTTGATGACTCGGATGTAGAAGAGCATCTGCTGACCGAGGCCATCGATCGCGTCGCCGATCTTGCCCGGAACGGCCGCGACTGCGGACATAGCTGTCTTGTCAGTCATCGTCACATCCCCTTCGGGGGGACGAGTTGGATGTAGATCGCCGAGATGAAGAAATTGACGATGAACAGCAACGTGAACGTGATGACGACTGCTTCGTTGACCGCGTCGCCGACGCCCTTCGGGCCGCCCTTGGCGTTCATACCCTTGTAGGACGCGACGATTGCGGCGATGAAGCCGAAGATGAGGGCCTTGATCATGCCTTGATACATGTCAGGCAGCTGCGCGAGGGCAGTGAACGACGCCAAATAGGCGCCGGGCGTGCCGTCCTGCAGGACGACATTGAAGACATATCCGCCGGCAACGCCGACCACCGTCACGATTCCGTTGAGGAAGACCGCGACGAGCATGCATGCGAGAACACGAGGAACCACGAGTCGCTGGATCGGGTCGATGCCGAGCACCATCATGGCGTCGAGCTCTTCGCGGATCCGGCGGGCGCCGAAGTCAGCAGCGATGGCCGAGCCGGCTGCACCGGCGATCAGCAGGGCACATGCGATGGGGCCCGCTTCACGTACGACGGCGAGGACTGCCGCAGAGCCGGTGAAGGACTGTGCGCCGAACTGCTTGATCAGGCCACCGACCTGAAGAGCGATAACGGCACCGAACGGGATCGAGACGAAAGCCGTGGGGACGATCGTCACCCGAACGATGAACCACGCCTGGAGGAGGAATTCCTTCAGCTGGAATGGTCGCCGGAAAAGCGCGACAACCACGTCAAGCGTGAAGGCGAAAAGGTTGCCAGCGACCCTCGCGGGGCCGGCGATGACGGTCGTACTCACACCGTCACCTCAGCTTTCGAACGATGGGGGTCTGTCACGCAGCACCGCCGGCACGCAACGGCACCTTTGCGCCGAAGGAGCCAGCGGGTGCTGTCACACCGTTCTCGCGGCACCAGGCGCCAGCCTCGCGCTGCGCACGACGCGGACGACCGTCCGACGGCTCGAGCTGCAGCGGAACAGGCGGGAGGGGCGGCATCTCGATGCCCTTCTCCGAAGCCAGCTCGTCGGCGTCCTTCTCCTCGGACATGCCGATCGGACCAACGGTCTGAGCATTGAGGAACTGGGCGACAACCGGCTCGTCCGAGGTCAGCAGCATTTCGCGCGGACCGAACATCGCCAAGTGGCGGTGGTAGAGCAGACCGATGTTGTCAGGCACGGTACGAGCCGTGTTGACGTCGTGCGTCACGATCAGGAACGTCGCGTCGATCTGCGCGTTCAGGTCGATGAAGAGCTGGTTGATGTAGGACGTACGGACCGGGTCGAGACCCGAGTCGGGCTCATCGATCAGCAGGATCTCGGGATCGAGCACGAGTGCACGGGCGAGCCCGGCACGCTTGCGCATACCGCCTGAGATCTCGCCGGGAAGCTTGTTCTCCGCGCCGATCAGACCCGTGAGCTCCATCTTGTCCATGACGATGGTGCGGATCTCGGACTCGGACTTGCGGGTGTGCTCGCGCAGCGGGAAAGCAACGTTGTCGTAGAGGTCCATCGAGCCGAACATCGCGCCGTCCTGGAACAGCACGCCGAAGAGCTTGCGGATCTCGTAGAGATCCTTCTCCGAGCAGTTGGCGATGTCAGTGCCCTCGATGAACACGTGGCCAGCGTTGGGCTTGAGGAGTCCGATCAGCGTCTTCAAGAAGACGGACTTGCCGGTGCCCGACGGGCCCAGCATCACGGAGATCTCACCCGCCGGAAGCGTCAGTGAAACGTCTGCCCAGATGGTCTGGTTACCGAACTTCTTGGTCAAGCCTTCGACGACGACTTCAACGCCCACGGACGGCCCTCCTCGTACACGTGGTTCGCCGGCTTGTCCGACGAAAACTGATTCATCTTAGATCGGTGATCTGAGACACACTGCCTAACGAGGTATTGCACGCGAGGTTACGAGTGAGCGACCTCGGATGAACTGCTCGTTACTGCCCGGTAGCCGAGCAGACAGCCCAACGTAACTCAGAGTCACTTTTGGCGACACCCCAATCCGCCCATTTTGGACACTTAGTCGTCCAGACCGGCAAAAGGATCATCCGGACATGGCAAAAGGCGCCCCCTCCGCAGAGGGGACGCCTTGTGCTTGGGTTTAGCTGAAAATCACTTGACAGTGACGGTGGCGCCGGCGGCCTCGAGGGCCTCCTTGGCCTTGTCAGCCGCTTCCTTGTTGGCCTTCTCGACGACAGGCTTCGGTGCGCCCTCGACGAGGTCCTTGGCCTCCTTGAGACCGAGACCGGTGATCGTACGAACTTCCTTGATGACCTGGATCTTCTTGTCACCAGCTGCTTCGAGGATGACATCGAACTCATCCTGGTCAGCAGCGTCGGCGCCAGCAGCAGCTCCACCGGCAGCAGCCGGGGCAGCAGCAGCGGCAGCCGGAGCGGCCGCAGTGACGTCGAAGGTGTCTTCGAATTCCTTCACGAACTCAGAGAGCTCGATGAGGGTCATTTCCTTGAATGCATCCAGCAGGTCGCCGGTGCTGAGCTTCGCCATGTTGGCGTCCTTTCGTTGGAGACCCCGAGGGGGTCCCGATGTGAATCGGGCTTTCAGCCCTCGGTTGCCTCGGCGTCAGTAGACGCCTCGACTGCGGCCTCAGCGGTTGCCTCGGCTTCGGGTGCTTCAGCGGCCGCGGGGGCCTCTTCGGCAGGTGCTTCCTCGGCCACGGGGGCCTCGGCAGCGGGGGCGGCAACAGGCTCGGGGCCTGCAGCCAGGATCGACGGATCGCTGGCAGCCTTCGCCTGCAGGGCACCGAGAACTCGGGCAGCCTGCGACAGCGGGGCGTTGAACAGCGATGCGGCGTTCGACAGGCTGGCCTTCATGCCACCTGCGAGCTTGGCGAGGAGAACCTCACGCGACTCGAGGTCGGCCAGCTTGTTGATCTCAGCAGCAGTGATGGACTTCCCGTCGAGGAAGCCACCCTTGATGATGAGGGGCTTGTTTTCCTTCGCGAAGTCGCGCAGACCCTTTGCCGCCAGCACCGGGTCACCGGTGATGAAGGCGATGGCCGTGGGACCGGTGAGCAGGCTCGTGTCGAGGTCTACTCCCGCGTCCTTGGCGGCAATCTTGGTCAGCGTGTTCTTGGCGACGGCATAGCTGACGTTCTCTCCGAGTGTGCGCCGCAGTTCCTGCAGCTGCTTCACGGTGAGACCGCGGTACTCGGTCAGTACGGCACCGTTCGACTCGCGAAAGCTGTTCGCGAGCTCGGCTACGGCGGCTGTCTTCTCCGGGTTTGCCATGTGTCTCCTTCCAGCACCAGTGGTCGTACGAGGACTGCGACCCCATGACTGGCATGGAACCGACACGAAAAAACGTCCCGGCGCAAGGCACGGGACGCTGAG
>JAKFCR010000355.1:0-13871 GCA_036676545.1 Aeromicrobium sp.
GCTTCGATCAGCTCGAGGATCGTCGGATCTGCGATGAATCCACACTTCACGATCTCGGCGAGACCGCTGCGAAGCTCTGCCGCAGGCAGAGTGCTCAGGACGTCGAGATCGCAGAGCACGCCAGCCGGCTCGTGGAATGCGCCAACGAGGTTCTTGCCTTCGGGGGTGTTGATGCCTGTCTTGCCGCCGACGGCAGCGTCGACCATGCCGAGCACAGTCGTCGGTACGTTGACGAATCGCACACCTCGCAGCCAGCTCGCTGCGACGAAGCCCGCAAGGTCAGTCGTGGCTCCGCCACCGAGGCCGACGATGACGTCCGAGCGGGTGAAGCCGAGCTCGCCGAGCACCTTCCAGCAGAAGGCGAGGACGTCGGCAGTCTTGGCCTGCTCGCTGTCCGGCACCTCGATCAGGTGCACGTCGAGCGAGTCTGCGACGAGCGGCTTGCGCAGCTGCTCGGCCTGGTCGAGCAGGCCGGGCGCGTGGATGATCGCCACGCGCAAGACGCCGCGTCCGTAGCCGATGAGACCGCGCAGCTCCTCGTGAACTCCGTTGCCGATAACCACGTCGTACGGGTGGTCAGTGGGTACGGTGAGCCGCGTCGTCATCGGTCCTCCTCGATCAGAGAGATCGCCTGCTCGGCGACCTGAGTGGCATCAAGATCGTCGGTCTGGATCGTGAAGCGTGCAACATCTCGGTAAAGCACGCGGCGCTGGTCCAGCAAGTTCTTGAGCTGCGTACGTACGTTGCCGAGCAGAAGCGGGCGGCCCGAGTTCATACCGACGCGTCGTATGGCGGCTGCGAGCCCGACATCGAGAAAGATCACCCGATGGCCGGCCAACGCCGCCCGGCTGGCGGGACTGAGCACGGCTCCCCCGCCCAGGCTCACGACGCCGTCGTGCTCGGCCAGCGCAGCTGCGACAGCCTTCTCCTCGAGTGTGCGGAAGTGCGCCTCGCCCTGGTCGATGAAGATGTCCTGGACGCTGACGCCCTCGCTCGCCTCGACGTCCTGGTCTGTGTCGCGTACGCCGACGCCGAGGCGTTGACCGACGATCTCCGCCACGGTGCTCTTGCCAGCTCCGGGCGGTCCGACGAACACGGCGACCGGACTCAACGGTGCCTCAGGTTGGCGAGGTAGCCCTCGACGTTTCGCTTGGTCTCCTCGACCGCGTCGCCACCGAACTTCTCGATGATCGCGTCGGCGACGACCAACGCAACCATTGCCTCGGCGACGATACCTGCCGCAGGAACAGCGCACACGTCAGAACGCTGGTGGTGGGCGCGCGCCTCTTCGCCAGTCTCGACATCGACGGTGCGCAGGGCCTTGGGGACTGTGGCGATGGGCTTCATCGCGGCGCGTACGCGCAGGATCTCGCCTGTCGTCATACCGCCCTCGGTGCCGCCTGCACGTCCGGAAATGCGTCGGATGCCTTCATCGGTCGGCACGATCTCGTCGTGCGCGAGCGAGCCGCGCGTACGGGCGAGCTCGAAGCCGTCGCCGAGCTCAACGCCCTTGATCGCCTGGATGCCCATGAGTGCGGCAGCGAGCCGGCCGTCGAGTCGCTTGTCCCAGTGGGTGTGCGATCCGAGCCCTGGAGGCAGGCCTTCGACGATCACCTCGACGACGCCACCGAGGGTGTCGCCGTCTTTGTGGGCTGCGTCGATCTCGGCAACCATCGCCTCGCTCGTCGCAGGGTCGAAACAACGTACGGGATCGGCGTCGAGTGCTTCGACATCACTGTTGCTGGGGATCACGCCGGCGGGCGCGCGTACGGTGCCGAGCTCGACGACGTGCGACACGATCTTGGCGCCGGTGGTCTGCTCGATGAACTGCGCGGCGATCTCGCCGAGAGCGACGCGGGCAGCCGTCTCGCGTGCGCTCGCGCGCTCCAGGATCGGGCGGGCCTCGTCGAAACCGTACTTCTGCATTCCGGCGAGGTCGGCGTGACCGGGGCGTGGACGGGTCAGTGGCGCATTGCGCTTGAGGCCGTCGAGGATGTCAGCGTCGACCGGATCGGCCGACATGACCTGCTCCCACTTGGGCCATTCGCTGTTGCCGATGCGCAGGGCGATCGGGCTGCCCATCGTCACACCGTGACGGATACCGCCAACCAGCTCGAGCTCGTCTGCCTCGAAGGCCATACGTGCGCCGCGGCCGTGACCCAGACGGCGACGCGCAAGAGCCGCCTGGATGTCCTTGCTGGTGACCTCCACCCCTGCGGGCAGACCTTCGAGCACAGCCACCAACGCGGGGCCGTGCGATTCACCAGCTGTGAGCCAACGGAGCATGTCGACAATTCTCCCACGCCCCACCTGCAACGAACGTCAGGCATTCAAACCGAGTAGATCGAGGAGCTCCAGGCAGCGCCGATCACGGCTCCGGCGACCATGTAGGGCCCGAATGCGTAGCCCTTCGCGTCGATGATCTTGAGTCGCGAAAGGATGACGCCGAACACGGCACCGAGGATGAAGCCGGCGTACATCCCCACGAGGACGGCACTCCCGCTGAGCGCGCCGAGCGCGAGTGCCAGGACTCCCGATAGACGTACGTCGCCGTAGCCAAACGCGCCGCCGAAGAACCGGCCGCCAATCCAGTAGAGGAAGCGGAAGATCAGGTAGACGATGATGTTGGCGATCAGCGCTCGCGTGAGCACCTCGGCATCCTTCAGGAGCAGCGCGCTCAGGCCGACCAGCAGCAGGCTCGCAAGGTAGGTCGGGGCGACGACCACGAACGGCAGCAGCCTCGTGTGCCAGTCGATGTAGGCCAACCACGATCCGACCCCGGCGATCAGCACCCACACGGGCATGAGCTCCGGGCTGTCGATGCGCCACGCGACCAGGCTGGCCATGAGCGCTGCGGCGAGTGCGAGACCGACGGAAAGCCCGCGCGCCTTGGCGAGCTGCGCGTACGGGATTTTGTCCTCAGCCGGGTTTTCAGGTTCTGGTATTCGACGAAGCACCGACCGGCCAGCGGCGCCGAGCACGGCTGCGGCAAAGGCAGCAAGAGCGATGGTCACGCTCGGAACCCTAGCGAGATCCGAGCTCACCCAGCGCAGCATCACGCAGCAGCTGTGGATCGACCGAGTCCCCGGTCATCAGCTCGACCTGAAGCGCGGCCTGATGCGCGAGGAGGTCGATTCCGGTGACGTACGGCAGATCCTCCTTCACGGCGACGTCGATCAGATGCGACGGCCACGGGTCGTAGACCACGTCGAACACGGCTCGTGAGGCGGCGACAAGCTCGTGGACCTGCCCGTTGGCGACCTCTGCCGGGACGGTCGAGACCAAGAGGTCGACGCGGTCAAGCAGCGGCGCATCAAGTTTGCGCGCGGACGCCGCCATGCCCGCGGTGGTGGCGATGTCGACCGCCTCAGCGGCCCGAGCCAGATCTCGTACTACGAACTCAACCTGCGTCACGCCGATCGTCGAGAGCGCGTACGCAATCGAAGCGGCCGTGGCGCCGCCTCCCAGGATGCGAGCCGTCAGGAGGTCCTTGATGCCGCGTTCGGCGAGCGCAGAGACTGCGCCAGGGACGTCGGTGTTGTAGGTGCTGGGCAGGCCGTCATCGATCACGACGGTGTTGACCACTCCGAGGGGCGGCCCCCCTTCGGGTTCAATCAGCTCGGCTAGGCGTCGCTTGAGCGGAGCCGTGACCGACAGCCCGCGTACGTCGTCGCCGAGCGAGCTCAGGAACTCCTGCAGACCGTCCTCTTCGACCAGCACGGCCTCATAGGTCCAGTCGAGACCCAGCTCCGCGTACGCGGCACGATGCATTGCCGGCGACAGCGAGTGGGCTATCGGCGAGCCGATGACGGCGCAGCGCATCAGCAGATGTCGTCGGTGTCTTTGTCGCTGCGGCACCATGCGCGCAGTTTCTCGGCAGCTGCTTCGTGATCGCGCAGGTTGTTGGTGAAGACCGTGGTCTCGTTCTCGTAGTCCGGCACGAAGTAGAGCCAGTCGCCATCGGCCGGTTTGAGGACCGCTTCGATGGTCTTCTCGCCGGCAGCACCGATGGGTCCGGGTGGTAGGCCCTGATGCTCGTACGTGTTGTACTCCGACGGGTTGTCACGCTGCTCAGGGGTCGTCCACACGTCGCCAGTGATGCCGTTGGCGTAGGCCACGGTCGCATCCGACTGGAGCGCGATGCCCTGTTCGAGGCGATTGAGGAACACGCGAGCGACCTTCGGGTAGTCCTCGTCGCGGTTGGCTTCGTACTCGAGGATGCTCGCCAGCGTCATGACCTCGATCGGCGTCATGCCGATCGCATCGGCCCGGTTGACGAGGTCCAGGTCCTTCTCGACATCGACGGTCTTCTTGACCATCTGCTTGAGCAGGCTGGTCGCCGTGGAGCCCGGCGGGACTTCGTACGTCGCCGGGTAGAGGAATCCCTCGGGGTTGTTGTTGGCTTCCTTGGGCAGGCCGAGCGACTGAGGCTTGTCGAGGGCGGCCTCGACGGACTTCTTCGAGATGTCGGTGCTCTTGGCGATGATCGTGATGATCGAGGTGACACGCGCACCCTCAGGGATCGTCACCTTGCCCTCGACTCGGTTCTTTCGGTCCACGAGCTCACGCATTGCCCACTCTGCAGACATCTGCTTGCGAAGCTTGAAGAATCCCGCCTGGACCGCCTGGAAGCGCGAGTCGTTGAGGCTCAGCTGGTAGAACGCCTCAGCGCTCTTGACCACATCCTCCTTCTTGAGGATGTTGGCGATCTGCTGGCCGGTTGCCCCGCTCGGGATCTCGACGACAACGCTGCCGGTGCCCTGACCGGTGTAGTCCGCGGGACCGCCGAAGAAGTCCATCGCCTTGCCGACGACCTTGTAGCCACCGAACAGGACAGCCAGAACGATCAGAAGCGTGACGATCCGGCGACCCCATGGCCTCTTGGGGGGCCGCGAAGCGCGACGCCGACCAGGGCCTGACGGTCCACCGGTCATCATGTCCAGTCCGCCGTCAGCCATTCGTCCTCACTAGGGTCTCGCCGGGCGCAGACCCTCGGGTCCGCTCGGAATCCAGTGCCGTCTGGAGGATAACGGTGGCAGCTGCCTGGTCGATGACACTCCTCCTTGAGCTTCCGGATCGTCCACGTTGTTTGAGCAGACTCTCCGCAGTCATCGTAGACATCCGCTCGTCAAAGAGCCGGATGGACACCGGATCGATGGCTTCGAGAAGTTCGGCGCAAAACGCCCTGACCTTGAGCGCTGCCGGACCTTCGAGGCCTGACAGCCCGATGGGCATACCGACGACGCACTCGATCACGTCGTACTCGCGCACGAGCTCGGCCAGACGCCCCATCGCACCGGGACCAGCGGCAACGGTCTCGACCGGAGTCGCGAGCATGCCGTCGGGATCACAGACGGCCACGCCGATTCGCACGTCTCCGACATCGATGCCGAGGCGCCGTCCTGGCCGCATCAGGGCGTGTCACCCTGTTCCGATTCGATCAGGGAGCGTGGAATCCGCGCCCGATCCGGCAAGGCAGAGGAGGGAGGCGGTCCGGGGTTGACCGACGACCGACGATAACGCCGCTGGGCGGGATGCGGGGCCGCGCGACCCGGATCGGAGCAGGGTGGCATGTCCTAGGCTCCCAGGGCGCTTTCGACGGCTGCCAGTGCTGCAGGGATCGCGGACACGTCCGTGCCACCGCCCTGTGCGACATCCGCCTTGCCGCCGCCTCGCCCGCCGATCTTCTCGCCGACCAAGCCGACGAACGTGTTCGCGCTGAGGCCCTTGGCCTGCGCAGCCTCGTTGAGCGCCACGACCGTCGATGGCTTGTCATCGGCCGTACCGATCACCACGACGACGGCGGGCTTGTCCTTGGGCATGCGACCGCGAATGTCGAGGGCGAGCGTACGAACATCGCCGCCGTTGGCACCCTCAGCACGGTGGCCTACGTACGCGACACCGTTGACGTCCTTGGCGGCTGCGGCGATGTCGCCGGCGGCACCGAGCAGCTGGGCTGCCTTCGCGCTCTCAACTGCCTTCTCCGCAGTCTTGAGTCGCTCGAGAAGGTCCTGGACGCGGCCGGGCACCTCACCCGGCTGCGCCTTGAGGATGTCGGTCAGCTGGCGTACGACATCGCGCTCGCGAGCGAGGTACTCGAAGCCTTCGATGCCGGTCAGTGCCTCGATGCGTCGGTTGCCCGCACCTACGGAGCCGTCGGAGGTGATGACCACGGTGCCGATCTGTGACGAGCGATCGACGTGGGTGCCACCGCAGAGCTCGCGCGACCAGGGGCCGCCGATCTCGACGACGCGGACGTCCTCGCCGTACGTCTCACCGAACAGCGCGAGGGCACCGAAGTCGCGAGCCTCTTGCAGCGACATGGTCTGCGCCGTGACGGGCAGGTCGGCACGCAGCGCGCGGTTGGACGCCTCTTCGACACCATGCAGCTGGTCGGGCGACAGCGCGCCGCTCCAGCCGTAGTCGAGTCGCAGGTAGCCGGGTCGGTTGTACGAACCCGCCTGCAGGGCGGTCGGGCCGAGCACCTCGCGCAGCGCAGCGTGCACGACGTGCGTACCGGAGTGCGCCTGGCGCGCACCGAGACGCCACTCGGGGTCGACAGCGGCTTCAACGTTTTGGTCGCGCGTCAGCTCACCCTCGAGCACGCGCACTTGGTGGACGACGAGACCGCGTACGGGGCGCTGGACATCAAGCACCTCAGCACGGCCGTCATCCCAGCGGATGTGGCCGGCGTCAGCGTTCTGGCCGCCGGATTCGGCGTAGAACGGGGTGCGATCGAGCACGACCTCGCCGACTGTGCCTGCGACGAGTGCAGGCACGGCAACACCTTCGGCGAGCAGCGCAAGCACGCGCGACTCAGTGGTCAGCGTCGAGTAGGCCAGCCACTCGGTCGGTCCACCCGCGTCGAGCGTCGCGCGGTAGATCGACGTGTCGGCGTGCGCACCCTTCTTGGACTTCGCATCCGCCTTGGCGCGGGCACGCTGCTCGGTCATGAGCGCACGGAAACCGTCCTCGTCGACGGTCAGTCCCTGCTCGGCCGCCATCTCGAGTGTCAGGTCGATCGGGAATCCGTAGGTGTCGTGAAGCGCGAACGCCTGATCGCCCGGCAGCGCCTTGCCGCCCTTGTCCTTGATCGCTGAAGCAGCGGACTCGAAGATCTGCGTGCCCTTGCCGAGTGTCTGCCGGAAGGCATCCTCCTCGGCGTACGCGATCTTCTCAATGCGCGGGAAGTCGGCCTCGAGCTCCGGGTAGGACGCCTTCATACGATCTAGGCTCACCGGCAGGAGCTGAGGCAGCGCCGGGTCTTCGTAGCCGAGCAGTCGCATCGAGCGAACAGCACGGCGAAGCAGTCGACGCAGCACGTAGCCACGAGCCTCGTTGCCCGGTGTCACACCATCGCCCATCAGCATCAGACCGCTGCGTACGTGGTCAGCGATGACGCGGAAACGTACGTCGTCAACCGGGTCGGCACCGTACGTGCGGCCGGTGATCTCGGACGCCTTCTCGATGACCGGGAAGACCTCGTCGATCTCGTACATGTTGCCCTTGCCCTGGAGCAGGTACGCAACGCGCTCGAGACCCATACCGGTGTCGATGTTCTGCTGCGGCAGTGGTCCGACCACGTCGAACTTGTCCTTGGCCGAGACGTTGGTGATCTCCTCCTGCATGAACACGAGGTTCCAGATCTCGAGGAAGCGATCCTCGTCAACGACCGGGCCGCCGTCGGGGCCGAACTCCGGTCCGCGATCGATGTAGATCTCGCTCGCCGGTCCACCCGGGCCGGGTACGCCCATCTGCCAGTAGTTGTCGAGTAGTCCACGACTCTGGATGCGCTCATCCGGCAGTCCCGCGATGTCCTTCCAGAGCTGGCGCGCCTCGTCGTCAGAGTGAAGAACCGTGACCCAGATCTTCTCGGGGTCGAAGCCGAAGCCACCGTCGTCGATCGAGCTGGTGATCAAGCTCCAGGCGTGCTCGATCGCACCGGCCTTGAAGTAGTCGCCGAACGAGAAGTTGCCGCACATCTGGAAGAACGTGCCGTGACGGGTCGTCTTGCCGACCTCTTCAATGTCCTGCGTGCGCACACACTTCTGCACGCTGACGGCGCGGTCCCACGGCGGGGTCTCCTGGCCGAGGAAGTAGGGCTTGAACGGCACCATGCCGGCGTTGACGAACAGCAGGTTGGGGTCGTCGAACAGCAAAGGGGCAGAGGGCACCGCGGTGTGTCCGGCGTTCTCGAAGTGCGCGAGGAATCGTCGGCGAATCTCAGCGGTCAACATCAGGGGTGATCCTTGTCAGCAAGTTCGTGGTGGTGAGTCTCGAGACTCAAATGGTCGATGGTGGGAGTGCCGGACAGCTCGTGGGCGACTTCTCGCTCACGAGTCTCCATGCCGTCCCGTAGCTCGGAACGGAAGGCTCGCCATCCGAGCCCGAGGGCTGCGGACTGATCAACGAGTCCTGGCATGGAGAGCCGGTATGCGGCTCGTTTGGCCTTGGCCGCTGCGTAGACCCCGGCGGCGGATCCGGCGACGAACCAGACCATGCGCCCTCTCATGCCACTACCTCCGTAGAGGAGCAAGGATACGGACGCCGCGGCATGAATCCGAACCTCTGATGAGCTCGCTGACGCTCGCTCATGAGCCCATCCAGCTGTCGGCGGTGGCTGAAGGAGTTGCGGTTCGGGCGGCCCGACGGGCGGCCTGCAGGCGCTCACGTCGGCGGCGACGGTATTCGCGCTTCATCATCCCGAGGATGCGATCCCGGCTCTCGGGTCGCAGAGCATGAGCGACGCCGTGCGTGAAGACGGACAGCCGTACGCCGGGTCGGCCGAGTGCGGTGGCGACAACCTGCTGCTGTGTCGGCGGCACGATCAGGCGACCCTCGACGACGCGTGGAGCCAGCGATGCCGGCAGTTGCGTGACGACCGGCGTGGGCCGTTCGACCAGCGCAATCTCGCTGGAAACCGGGGGCGTAGTCGGGGTCTGACGCAGCGTCCGGACCGCGCGTACGGATATGACGGCAGCGCACAGCGCGACCACGGCCAACACCGCGGTCGACACGAGGATCAGGAGCTCCGCCGACATGCAGACGAGCCTATCGCGTCACCGTTCGCGCAGAATGGCGCGGATTCGAGCCAGGCGTTCAGCGATCGCCGCCTCGGCGCCATGCGAGCCGGGCTCGTAGTAGATCGCCCCGTCAACGTCGTCGGGTGCGTACTGCTGACCGACGACTCCACGAGGGTCGCCGTGGGCGTAGAGGTAGTCGTGACCATGGCCGAGCTTCTTGGCGCCGGAGTAGTGCGCATCGCGCAGAGCAGGCGGCACGGCGCCGACCTTGCCGGCCCGTACGTCCGCGAGCGCAGCATCGATCGCCATGTAGACAGCATTGGACTTGGGCGCCGTGGCCAAGGCGATCACGGCCTGGGCCAGGACGATCCGAGCCTCGGGGAACCCGATCATCGCTACGGCCTCGGCCGCAGCGACTGCGGTCTGGAGCGCCGACGGATCGGCCATCCCGATGTCCTCGCTCGCCAGGATCATCAGCCGTCTCGCGATGAAGCGTGAGTCCTCCCCCGCCTCGATCATCCGAGCGAGGTAGTGCAGCGCGGCATCGACGTCAGATCCGCGGATCGACTTGATGAATGCGCTGATGACGTCGTAGTGCTGATCGCCCTGCCGGTCGTAGCGGACGGCTGCCTTGTCGACGGCGAGCGCTGCGTCGTCGACGCTGATCGCCTGCTTGCCCTGCGTCGTTGCGGCACCGGCAGCGGCCTCGAGGTACGTCAACGCCCGACGACCATCGCCACCGGCGAGACGTACGAGATGGTCCTTGGCGTCGTCGTCGAGCGTCACCGTGCCGTTGAGCCCGCGCTCATCGGTGAGTGCGCGGTCGATCAGCACGGCGATGTCGTCATCGGTCAGGCTCTCGAGCGTCAGCAGCAGCGAACGAGAGAGCAACGGCGAGATGACGCTGAAGTGCGGGTTCTCCGTCGTGGCAGCGACGAGCGAGACCCAACGGTTCTCGACGCCCGGCAGCAGGGCGTCCTGCTGAGACTTGCTGAAGCGGTGGACCTCGTCGACGAACAGGACGGTCTCGACGCCGCTGTTGGCCAGCGCGCGCCGCGCACCCGCAATGACTTCACGTACTTCCTTGACGCCCGCCGACACGGCTGACACCTCGACGAACCGGCGTTCGGTATGCGCACTGAGCAGCGAGGCGATGGTCGTCTTGCCGGTGCCGGGAGGTCCCCACAGCAGGATCGTCAACGGTTTGTTGTCATCGATCATCTGCCGCAACGGTGAGCCCGGGGCGAGCAGGTGCTCCTGGCCGACGAGCTCGTCGAGCGACGTCGGGCGCATACGTACGGCCAACGGCGCCGACGACGAGTTGTTGCCGCTCAGGCTGCCCGATGGCAGCGGGACAGGCGCATCCGGAATGTCGAACAGCCCATCACTCATGCAGCGACCCTACGACTCGGCGCCGACCTTCTTGGGCTCTGGCTTGAAATCCACACCGGTCTCCTTGCGCTGCGCCGGAGTGATCGCTGCGGGAGCGCCGGTGAGCGGGTCGTAGCCTCCGCCAGACTTCGGGAACGCGATGACCTCGCGGATCGAGTCGACGCCAGCGAGCATCGCGGTGACCCGGTCCATACCCATCGCGATGCCGCCGTGTGGCGGAGCGCCGAAGGTGAAGGCGTCGAGGAGGAAGCCAAACTTCTCCTGCGCCTCGTCCTCTTCGATGCCCATGATCTTGAAGACGCGCTTCTGGATGTCTTCACGGTGGATACGGATCGACCCGCCGCCGAGCTCGACTCCGTTGCAGACGATGTCGTAGGCCCACGCGAGGGCGTTGCCGGGATCGGTGTCGAACGTCTCGATGTCCTGGGGCGAGGTGAAGGCGTGATGCACGGCCGTCCAGGCGCCGTCGCCGACAGCGACGTCACCCGAGGCGACTGCATCGCCAGTCGGCTCGAACAGTGGTGCGTCGACGACCCAGAGGAACTCCCAGGCCGACTCGTCGATCAGGCCGCCGCGACGACCGATCTCCAGACGGGCGGCACCGAGGAGTGCGCGCGTCGACTTGGTGGCACCCGCGGCGAAGAACACGCAGTCGCCGGCCTTGGCACCAACGTGCTCGACGATGCCGGCACGCTCCTCTTCAGAGAGGTTCTTTGCGACGGGGCCGCCGAGCTCGCCGTCCTCCTGCACCAAGACGTACGCAAGACCCTTGGCTCCGCGCTGCTTGGCCCACTCCTGCCACGCGTCGAGTTGCTTGCGTGGCTGCGAAGCGCCACCGGGCATCACGACCGCGCCGACGTACTCAGCCTGGAACACCCGGAATGGGGTGTCCTTGAAGAATTCGGTGCACTCGACGAGCTCCTGGCCCATACGCAGGTCGGGCTTGTCGGAACCGAAGCGACGCATCGCCTCGGCGTACGTCATGTGCGGGATCGGCGTCGGGATGTCGTAGTCGATGAGCTTCCACATCTCGACAATGATCTTCTCGAACAGTGCGAGGACGTCTGCCTGCTCGACGAAGCTCATCTCGATGTCGAGCTGGGTGAACTCCGGCTGGCGGTCGGCGCGGAAGTCCTCGTCGCGGTAGCAGCGAGCGATTTGGTAGTAGCGCTCCATGCCGGCGACCATCAGCAGCTGCTTGAAGAGCTGCGGGCTCTGCGGGAGCGCGTACCAGCTGCTGGGCGCCAGACGGGCAGGCACCAGGAAGTCCCGCGCACCTTCGGGCGTCGACCGGGTCAGTGTCGGAGTCTCGATCTCGACGAAGTCGTGCTCGCCGAGCACCTTGCGGGCTGCGGCGTTGACCTTGCTGCGCAGGCGGAGCGCCTTGGCGGGTGCTTCACGGCGGAGGTCGAGATAGCGGTACTTCAGACGTACTTCTTCGCCGACCTCGACGTGCTCGTCGATCGGGAACGGCAGCGGTGCCGAGGTGCTGAGGATCTCGACGTCATCGGCGATGACCTCGATCTCGCCGGTGGGGATGTTGGTGTTCTCGTTGCCGGCCGGGCGTTGCTGCACCGTGCCGACGACCTTGAGCACGAACTCGGCGCGCAGCTGGTGCGCAACCTCTTCGCGAACGACGACCTGTACGACGCCCGAGGCTTCGCGGAGGTCGATGAACGCCACACCGCCGTGATCGCGTCGACGGGCGACCCAACCGGCGAGGGTGACCTGTTGGCCGATGTGCTCGGCGCGCAGGCTTCCGGCGTCGTGGGTGCGGATCACGTGACTTGCTCCTTGATTCGTGGTTTCAGGTCTTCAGCTGGTGGGTTCCAGGTGGCCGGGTCGGCATCGACCTGGTCGCCGGTACGAATGTCGCGAACGCGATCGCCGTCGTCGCCGTTCGCGGGGAACCACACGTACGGGATGCCGCGTCGCTCGGCATAGCGGATCTGCTTGCCGAACTTCTGCGGGGAGGCTGCGATCTCAGTCGGTATGCCGCGGGCCCGCAACGCCGATGCGACGGCAACGCTCGCCGGTCGGGACTCCTCATCCGTGAGCGCGACGAGCACGGCGCTGGGCACCGAACGGTCGGCCGTGAGTCCGCCGGCGACGAGGGGCACGAGCAGGCGCGAGACGCCGAGCGAGATGCCGACGCCGGGGTAGGTGTTCTTGCCGTCACTGGCGAGCTGGTCATAGCGGCCGCCAGAGCAGATCGAGCCAAGCTGCTCGTGACCTTCCATACGGGTCTCGAACACCGTGCCGGTGTAGTAGTCGAGACCGCGGGCGATGCGGAGGTCGGCGACGACCTCGACGCCCTCGGCGCCCGAAGCGCCGGTGACAACCTGCAAGAGTTCGTCGAGACCTTCGTCCAGCAGCGGGTGCTGCACACCCAGCGCACGTACGGCATCGACGAACGATCCATCAGAGCTGCGGATCTCGGCGAGCGCGAGGCACTGCTTGGCCTGCTCTGGCGTGAGTCCGGCATCGGACTGCAACAGCTCTGCGATCTTGTCGGCTGGCACCTTGTCGAGCTTGTCGACGATCGGCATGACCGTCGTCGGCTCGGCGATGCCGAGACCGAGGTAGAAGCCTTCGAGGATCTTGCGGTTGCTGACCTGCAGCGTCAGGGCCGGCACCGGCAGACCGGAGAGCGCTTCGGCCATGACCTGGGCGATCTCCACATCGAAATGGAAGGCCAGCTCGTCCTTGGCGACGATGTCGATGTCGGCCTGGGTGAACTCGCGGTAGCGGCCGTTCTGGGGCCGCTCGCCACGCCATACCTTCTGGATCTGGTAGCGGCGGAACGGGAAGTCGAGCTTGCCCGCGTTCTCGAGCACGTAGCGGGCGAACGGCACGGTCAGGTCGAAGTGCAGGGCAAGTCCGGAGTCGCTGTCGCCCTCGCCGGCCTGGAGGCGGCGCAGGACGTACACCTCCTTGTCGATCTCACCCTTGCGGAGCAAGGTGTCCATCGGCTCTGCGGCACGCGTCTCGATCGAGGCGAAGCCGTGCAGCTCGAACACCTCGCGAAGGTGGTCAAGAACGATCAGCTCGACATTGCGGTCAGCTGGCAGAAACTCCGGGAACCCAGACAATCCACTCATGCGCCGTCACCTCGATCCGTCACGTCACGCATCGAGGCGCATGACCGGACTGGCCCCCTAGCCTGAATTGTTCGCTCGCTGCGCTCGCTCATGAGATCAGCTCAGCCAGGAACGGGTTGGTGACGCGCTCACGGGCGACCGAGGTCTGCGGGCCGTGGCCGGGCAAGACGACGACGTCGTCGGGCAGCGGGAGCACGCGGTCGCGCAGGCTGTCCTGCATCTGCGCATGGGATCCACCGGCGAGGTCGGTACGACCGATCGAGCCCTGGAACAGGAAGTCGCCGGAAAACATCACCTGCGAGATCGCTTCAGGACCATCCCAGTCGACGCGATAGAAGACGGTGCCCGGAGTGTG
>JAKFCR010000356.1:0-9068 GCA_036676545.1 Aeromicrobium sp.
GTGGTAGAGCATCACCTTGCCAAGGTGAGGGTCGCGAGTTCGAATCTCGTTGTCCGCTCGGAGCGGGTCTCCATACCCATCCAGCGGTGGGTTGGCCGAGAGGCGAGGCACCGGACTGCAAATCCGTGTACACGGGTTCAAATGCCGTACCCACCTCGAATGTTTCACCAAAATTGAACAAGCACGGGCGATTGGCGCAGCGGTAGCGCGCTTCCCTGACACGGAAGAGGTCACTGGTTCAAACCCAGTATCGCCCACGGAACAGAAACGGCTCCTGACCAGCGGATACGCTAGGTCGGGAGCCGTTCTTCGATGGTCGCGTGTCCCTCATGTGTCCAACGGTCCTCGAGTAGCGTGTCAACCGACAAAGGTGGATCGGCGATCACGCCGACGCATGGCCTCTCGCAGCCCGGTTTGCGACGACTAGTTAACTGCTCTCGGCCGAGCTGGCAGGTAGTCCAACCGTCAGCGTCTCGTTACCGTGTCCTCCGACCATTCAGCCCCAGTCACAGCCGATTCCGTCTCCATCCCTGTCCAACCCGTATGGATCACTCCCTGTCACCGTCACTGAGTGCCCAATCTCGCCGCAGTCGAGGTCAGCGACGATCGGCAAGCATGGGGAGTACCCGGCCATGCAGTTATTTGCGGGTTCCTGTCTGACCAACGGCGCGGGTGCCACGGGCTTGGCGGAGCAGTAGATCACCATGAGTTGGCCTTCCTTCAACGGCGCACCTGCATCCGGTGCCTGTCCCTTGACAATCAACTCGTCCGAGTACGGCACCTCCCACCTCTTGCCGACAGAGGCCCGCTGGCGCTCCGCCCAGTCAGTAGGCCAAGCCCCCTGTTCTGTATCGAACTCGTAGGTGTCCCTGATCCTCACTGAATCCTTTGGGCGCTTAGCGCTCGGAGGGCTGGCCACGAAAACTAGATCATCAACCGGCTCAAAGCCGCGTCTTCCGTAGTCCGAATCGCAAGCCGCACCCTTCTTCATTTCTGGCATGGTCGGATGATTCTTGAACCACGCCGCCTCGTCCGGCGGCAATGTCCAGAAATGGATGCTCGGGTTGTCCTCAGTCACGACCGCCCGATTGGCAGAAATGATGACATCTTCATAACGATTCACGTCCCGGCCCGCTGGCGAGTAGTCGTTGTAGTCGGTCGTCATCTCCACATCGAGTTCGTCCTCCAACTGGTTATGAGCCTCGTCAGGAGTTTTGCCGATGAACTGCTCAACATCGACCGAAAGGGAATCATCCTCTGCAGCCGACGCTGAAGGGGGTTCATCCTCTGCAACCGACACTGGATCTACGGCGTTTCCGATCGTGCCGATGACGAACAGGGCCGCGATGCCCACAATCACCCAGAACTGCCATCTACTTCTCCAAGGCTTGTCCTGGATAGCTTCGGGGGTACTACCTGCGGGACTCGGGGGTGTCACCGCACGCGCGGCAGGGGCGGGCATGTGTTGGTAATTGCTCGCGGTGTGCTCGGTCCATGCGCGGCCATCCCAATAGCGCATTTCGCCAGTTGCGTCTGCGTACCAGCCAGGTTCGACTCGGGGGCCATCGGTCATCAAACGAGAGTGACACGGGCAACGAAGGATGTCCTTGAATCTCGATGCTTTCACCCTCAGTAGCGAGAAATGGTCCGTGTGGGCTATGTCAGCCTAGGAGGCAAAGACCGGTGGCTCCGTCGCCTCACCAATGCGTCTTCAGGAATCGTCTCGAAGCGTCGGTTCCCCGAACTTCCGATGCCCTTGATCGTCAGGGCAGATCAGAACCGACTCTGTACAGTCTCGATGTCGGAGCTGTGTACACGCCGTTGACCCATCCGAGGGCCGCGTATCAGAGGGCCGCTGGGCCGAATGAGGGCCATGCATCTGGCAACTAGATCCCGAGGATTTGCGCCTTCTTTGCCGCGAACTCTTCCTCGGTCAGGATCCCGGCGTCACGAAGTCCAGCCAACCTCTGAATCTGCTCGATGGGATCGTCGGTCGTCGCAGATTGGGGTGCAGGCGGTGGCGGTTGCGGTGGCGGTGGCGGTGGCGGTGGCGGTGGTGCAGACGCAGACGCAGACGCAGACGCAGACGAGATTCGATTGCGTACTGAGTCGACAATCGCCTTGCCTTGAGCCTTGCCTACGCTTGTGATTTCGGTCTTGTTGCCCGAAACGAACACGAGGATCTTGCCGAAAACCATGCCCGACGACCATTGGATCGAGCTGATCTTGTCAAGGGGAAAGTCCTCAGACGTCTGCGACATGATTCCGTCCTTGAGGAACAGCAAACGACGATCCGTGAGAGCGAGCAGTCCCATGCCATTGCCGTACTGGCCGGTCTCCAACAACTCGACTTGTTCGCCCTCATTTAGGTGCTCAATGAGTTTGCGAATCTCCCGCTTGCCACCAATCTTGGAGGGCATCTTGGCCACAGCAGCATCAATATCAGGTCGAATCTCGTCCATTCGCACACAGTACGACGGCCGCGGACCAAGCGAAGGACAAACCGCTCAGATCCGCTGCTCTTCAGATTCCCCAGAGTGCGGCGACGTGGCTCGAGTCCGTCCCGCAGCAGCCGCCAACGACGGCGAGCTTGGGCAGGTGCGGGCGAAGGGCGTCCAGCGAAGAGGTCAGGAGTTCCACATCGCCCGTGTCGAGCACCTCCATGGCGTCCAGCTCCTCGTGCGTGAGGGTTGACGCATTCGGACGAAGCTCGGCGATTCGCGATTGCCACGCTCCCCCGTCGAAGGCTTCGACAATGTGGGTCGGGTGAGCACAATTGATGCCGAACCAGTCCGGAGCCGCCTCCGAGTCGACCAGCTCGATGGCTTCACGCAGCGTCGACCCGTCCGGGAGCCGCCCGTCGGTCTCGACAGTGAACGAGATGGCCACCGGCACGCCTGCGGCGCGGCAAGCTTTCACGACGCCAATCGCCTCCGCCGTGCCTGTGATGGTCATGGCATGGACGAAGTCCACACCTTCATCGGCGAACGACTTGATCTGCTGGGAGTGATACTCCGCTGCCTCGTCTACGTCCGAGCGCCCGTCCGAGACGTACCCATCTCCCCGGGGTCCGACCACGCCGGCGATCAGGGTGGATCCGACGGCGTTGCGCGCCTTGACCCGTTGCATCAGCTGCACGGCTGCTCGATTTGCGCGGTCCATTGCCTCGCTGTCATAGCCAACCTGTGACGCCCAGTCGGGATTGGCGCGCCAGGTTGGGGTCTCGAGTACGAGCCCGGCACCCGCGCTGAGTGCGATCTCCGCGAACCCGTCGTAGTACGAGTCCAACGCGGCGGCCCCATCGTCGGTCTCGAGCAGGGGGAATGCCGCGAATTCCGGAAGCTCGAACCCGTGATTGAACAGCAGGTCTGTCTCCAGACCGCCGTCCGTGACGTAGCGGCCTGCTCCAAGGATCGAATCCGTGTCAGTCATGTGGGCTCCTTTGAATTCTCGCCAGTGTCGCCCTGTGTCGTCTGTCTCGCCAGTGAACAAACTGAACTAGGCAGGGCGGCGACGGGTCGACCCCCAGAGCCCGACTCCGATGCCGACGATCGCGCCGCCCATGCCGATCGCCTTCTGAGAGGCTGACAACTCGGAGTGCCGCTTGAGCCCGCCGATGAAGTCGGCGGCGTCAGCGCCGCCGGAGGCGAGGAACCACCCTCGGGTATCGCGGCCGCGCAACGCAGCCGAGGCGAGTAGTCCGCCTATGAGTGCGTCGCGGTAGCCCATTGAGTGCAGGAGCAGGAAGTGGCTGGGGTGCTCAGGCGGCTCTGTTTCGCCCCACATCCGATTGGCGCGCAGTGGGTCGACAAGGAACTGGATTCCTGAGGCGAAACGGATGGTTCCGGCGACGAGGGCGACTGCGTCCATCCCTGCAAACTACGCGATGAAAGAGCTCCTTGTTCCGACTCGTGCGAATTCTCCTGACAGGCCATCAGAACCGTTCTAGCCTTCGGATTATGACCATCGATGACTCGACCAAGCCTGCCAAGGGCTTGATCAATCGGGGCAAGTCCACGGCTGGCCAGGCGGTCGCGCTTGGCAAGTCGACGGCTGGCCAAGCCGTCACGCGTGGCAAGAGCGTGGCCGGACAGGCAGTCGGGCAGGCGGACGGCCTGCTCATCGACCAGCTCGGTGAACGGCTTGAGTCCCTGCAACTGCTTCGCGGTGGTGACGACGAGACACAGACGAACCAGATGCTCGAGGCGTTCGGCAGCAGCGGCATCATCGAGGACACGATGCTCAAGGAGCTGAGCAGCAAAGAGCCACTCCACCACACCGAGCGGTTCGACGAGGCTCATCGTCAGGCGATGCGGGCTCTGGAAGTGTTCGACCGCAACGGCTCACGCCCACCATCAGCTCTCAACAAAGTTCCGCGGCTCATCAAGCCGATCGCGGAAAGGATCGTGCAGCTGTTCATCACCTTCATCGTGCGCAGCCACCAGAAGCGCCTCGTCAAGCAACTCCGTCAGCTGTACGCGCTCCGGGAGGCCAACAGCCCAGTCGGATCAGACGACTACCAACTACTCGCCACGGCACGGATCCAGGTCGACGCGATCACGCCAGATCTGAACAAGTCGAGCCTGCCGCTGCCCGCATTCCTCGTCGGTGGTGCTGCGATATCCGGAACAGCGTCATTCATCGGCCGGAGCCTGACGACCGACCTCGGGCGCTTCGGCTTCGCGGCGGGATTCCTCATCGTCGGTCTCGGCCTGTTCTGGTGCGTGCTCAAGGCCGCCGGCATCGCCCGCAGCCGAGCCCGTATTGCCCTCGACGGGTCCTTCAAAGCGCTGTACGAAGTCATCGGCGACGCCGGTGACCCGCCCAAGGACCAGGCCAAGATGTTCGCGGTGATCGCGTCGTTGCTGTTGCTCGCGATCTGGATTGTCGTGCCCGGAGTGCTCGGCTTCCAAGCCATCAAGGCGGCGCTTTAAGCCGCGTCTTCGCTCTTGACCTTGGGCTCGGACTTCCAGCTGAACTCGCCGTTCGGACCATCAATCTCGACGTGCGCGGTGGCAATCGCGTCGTCACGCCCCGCGAAGAACACGTCGCAGTCGAACGTCGTACCGATCGCCTGATCGACCTTCTTGGGGCACTTGGCGACGATCTGACGACCCTCACGTGCGCCCAGACGACGCTCGATGTTGTCCTCGACGCCGTCGCTGGACATGAGAATGACCGGCTGGACGGTTTCCTTGGACTCGGGCTTCTTCTTCTCGTCCATCGAGTCCCTGAACCACATGATCGCCCCAGCGATCATCAGCAGCGTGGCAACCACGAACGCGACATTGGTCGCCGATTTCCTCATGCGGAGAACCCTACGACGCGCGTTCGGCGCGCATCTGCTCGACTGCCGCGTTGATCGCGGCACCGATCAGGACGGCGATCGACAACACGTACAGCCACAGCAATACGGCGATCGGCGCGGCGAGCGGACCATAGATTGACGTGCCGCCCGATGAGAACCCGAGCGCCCACCGTACGAAGTAGCTGCCGAAGATCCACAGCGTCAGGGTGAACACGGCTCCGGGCATACCGACCATCCACTTGCGACGTACGGGCACGGCCAGGTGATAGAGCGTCGTCAGGAACAGGATCGACAACACGAGCACTGCTGGCCAGTAGAAGTACTTGAGGAACCGGAAGCCGTCTGGCATCACGTCAGCGGCGACCGACGGGCCAGCCAAGACCAGCGGTACGAGGACGATGCCGACCATCAGCGCAACGATGTAGAGCCCGAATGACAGCGCACGCGTCTTCACGATGCCGCGTTTGCCCGCGTGGCCGTAGAGGATCGTGATGGTGTCGATGAAGACGTTGAGCGCACGCGACCCCGACCACAGTGCGAGCACGAAGCCGATCGAGATCACGTCGATACGTCCGCTCTCGAGCACGTCGTTGAGGGTCGGCGCGATGACTTCTTGGACCGTGTCAGGAGTCAGCGCCTGCGAGGAGAGCTCGAGGATCCGATCCTTGAGCACGTCGACCTGGTCCACATCGAAGCGCTCGGCGATGAAGCCGATCGAGCCTGCAAGACCGAACACCAGGGGTGGAAGCGAGAGGATCGCGAAGAACGCGGCTTCGGCCGCGAGCCCCGTCACGCGGTAGCGAAAGCAGCTGCTGACGGTGCGGGCGATCAGCTGTTTGACGAGCAGCAATAGCGATCCAGCGCTGCCCGGTCGGTCTACCGGTTCCACCGCCATGGCTCTACCGTAGCGACATGGATCCCCTGCAACGTGCACCAGAGAACCAGGCGACCCTACTGGTTGGCTACAACGTCGCGACCAGCGACAACGCCCTGATGGATGCTGTACGCGCCTATGGCGGTCAGCACACCGACGAGATCGTCGATGCGATCACGCCTATGGGCTCGCTGTCGGGCTCTGCCGAGGCACGTGAGCACTGGCACCTGTCCAACGAGAACGAGCCCAAGCTTCGTACGAATGACCGCTACGGCAACCGCATCGACGAGGTCGAGTTCCACCCGTCGTGGCATTGGCTGATGACGCAGGGCGTGGGCTTCGGCCTCACCGCCGAGCCGTGGACCTCACACAGTCCCGTTGCGCATCTCAAGCGCGCCGCAGGATTCTTCACGTGGGGCCAGGCCGAAGGCGGCCACATGTGTCCCATCACGATGACGTACGCGGTCGTGCCGGCCCTTCGCGCCGACGACGCGCTCGCCAAGCAGTGGATCACGGGGCTCGCGTCGCGCACTTACGACTTCGGTATCCGCCCGCCCGAGGAGAAGGCCGGACTCCTCGCCGGCATGGGCATGACTGAGAAGCAGGGCGGCTCAGACCTTCGCACCAACACGACGGTGGCCCGGCCGACCGAGACGCACGGCGAATATCTTCTGACCGGGCACAAGTGGTTCACCTCGGCGCCGATGAACGACATGTTCCTCGTGCTGGCCCAAGCGCCCGAGGGCGTCACCTGCTTCGTGGTGCCGCGCGTACGCCCCGACGGCACCCGCAACTCGCTGTCGATCGTGCGGCTCAAGGACAAGCTCGGCAACCGTTCCAACGCGTCGAGCGAGCTCGAGTTCAACGACACGTACGCGACTCGCCTCGGAGATGAAGGTCGCGGCATCCGCACGATCATCGAGATGGTTTCGGCCACCCGTATGGACTGTGTCCTTGGCTCGGCCAGCCTCATGCGCAAGGCACTCGCCGAAGCCGCCTGGCACACCTCGCATCGTTCGGCCTTCGGCGCGACGCTGGCCGACCAGCCGGCGATGACGAACGTCCTCGCCGATCTCGCGGTCGAGACCGAAGCCGCGACGTTCGTCGCGATCCGTCTCGCATCAGCCGTCGACAAGCCCAACGACCCGCACGAGCAGGCACTGCGCCGTATCGGTCTCGCGCTCGAGAAGTTCTGGGTCTGCAAACGCACGCCGATGATGGTCGCCGAAGCGCTCGAGTGCCTCGGCGGCAACGGCTACGTCGAAGAGTCCGGAATGCCGCTGATGTTCCGCGAGTCGCCTCTCAACTCAATCTGGGAAGGCAGCGGCAACGTCAACGCGCTCGACGTACTCCGTGCCCTCGGTCGCGAGCCGGAGTCGCTCGACGCGTGGATCACCGAGATGGCCGAGGTACGCGGCGAAGACGCCCGACTCGACACCGCCGTCGACAGCGTACTCACAGAGCTCGCCGATCTGACTGATGTCGAAGTCCGCGCACGCCGTATTGCCGCCAGCATGGCGACCTGCCTCCAGGCTGCCGTCCTGATCAAGCATGGCGACCCGAGCGTTGCCGACGCGTTCTGCGCCTCCCGCCTGGCGGGCGACTGGGGCGGTACGTTCGGCACGCTCCCCCGCGGTCTCGATCTCGCGGGCATCGTTGCCCGCACCACCCCTCACCTGGAGAACTGATGCGCAAGCCGATCCTGGGAGCGTTGTTCTCAGCGCTCCTCACACTCACCGCTGCCATGGCGCTTCGGGCAGCCGACGCGACTCTCGCCGTCGCTGCTGTCGCAGCCGTGGCGGTGCTGTTCGCCTGGTACGCCCAGCTGCACTCGACCGAGGAGCGCGGCACCCTCGGCCTCGCCAATCCGGCATCTGCCGTCACTCTCGCCGTGGTCGGCCGTCGCCCTTGGGGGACGCTGCTGCCGGTGCTTGCCGCGCACACGGTCGGCGCCGTCATCGGCGGCTTCGCAGCGCTGGCTCTCGAAGATCGCCTCGGCGACACGCTTGTGTTCACGCAGCCCGGCCTGGTCGTCACGGCCGTCGGCGCGACGCTGGTCGGTCTGCTCGGCGCCTGGACCACGCTCAGCATTGACGGCGGCGGCAACGAAGCACTGAGTGCTCTGCCCGCAATTGTCGGCGGCGCCGTGCTCCCGCTGGGTCTAATTGCAGCGTTCCAGCCGGCCGCCGTGATCGGCCTGGCGACCGCGGGACTGGTCCCGTGGGACGTTGCCCTGGTGGCTGCCGGAGTGGTGCTTGCGGCGTCAGCAGTCGGCGCATACGCGGTTTCGCTGCTCGTTCCGCAGGAGTGACTCAGCCCACACGTTGACCCTCTCCACACGGGACAAGCACCTGCTTGTTTCAGAATGTGGACGGGCATCCCACATCATGGGACAAATGCTTGTCGTACGGGTGTCCAGTCCCGCAGACTCAACGCATGCTTTCGGCACAGACTCTCTGGCTCGTGGGACGTATCCACGTGGACCTCGGTCGTGCCCGCAACATGATGTGTCGCTGACAACGCGCCCACCTCTGTTTTCTTACTGAGTCTTTTCTTGGGCAGCGCGGCGACAAGGCCCCAGCGTCCTGATCTCCGCCTGTCCCTGTTCTAGGGAATTTCATGGCACCAGCACCCGGTTCCGACACCGCTGCCCGTCGACCGCGCCCCAAGCGCGGCGAAGGACAGTGGGCGCTGGGCTACCGCGAACCGCTGAATGCCAACGAGCAGTCCAAGAAGGACGACAACCCGCTCAACGTGCGCGCTCGCATCGAGAACATCTACGCGCACCGCGGCTTCTCCTCGATCGACGGCGGAGACCTGCGCGGTCGCTTCCGCTGGTGGGGCCTCTACACGCAGCGCAAGGAAGGCATCGACGGCGGCAAGACC
>JAKFCR010000357.1:0-2361 GCA_036676545.1 Aeromicrobium sp.
TCGGCAGTGTGACCGCCCTGTGGCGCTATCCAGTGAAATCCATGGGCGGCGAGGAACTGCAGAGCTCGACGCTCGACCTCCGTGCCTTCCATGGCGACCGAATGTGGGCTGTCCGCGACCTCGAGCTGGGCGCGGTCACCACGGCTCGACGGCTCCCCGCTTTGCTCGGATGTACCGCGAGGTTCGTCACCGAGCCGCCCGCCGGTGTCGGTCCCGGCGATGTCGCCGATGTACGAGTCACCTTCCCGGACGGCTCGGAGATCACCAGCGACGACCGCGAGCGGCTCGACGCAAGACTGACCGAGCTGGTGGGGAAGCCAGTCGCCCTCGTACCGCTCCCACCGATGACCGACAAGGCTGGCTATCGAGGCGTTCTGGCGTCCAAGCGCGACATCCGCTCACAGTGGGCGCTCACTGATGACGAGCCACTGCCGGACTTCTCGATGTTCCCGATCCGCAAGCTGCTTCAGCTCTCGATCTACGCGACTCCCATCGGGATCTTTGCCGACGCATATGCCGTGCACGTCCTGACCACCTCAAGCCTGCGGACGATGGCCGCCATCGGCGGAGACTTCGACCCGCGGCGGTTCCGTCCCAACATCGTGGTCGACACGGAAGGCGAAGGCTTGGTCGAGCAAGCGTGGGTCGGCGGGACACTGAAGGCTGGTGACATGGCCCTGAGTGTCGAGATCCCAGCCGTACGGTGCTCGGTGCCGATGCGCGAGCAGCCCGGCATTGCGGCCGACCCCGAGGTCTCCCGCACCGTGGCTCGCCACGGCGACCGTTGCTTCGGCGTCTACACCGACATCGCGGAGCCGGGAACGGTACGCGTGAGTGACGCAGTGACATTCGAGGCGCCCGCACAGGAAGGGGCGGCCAGTGCGGCTATGGGCAGGCTCGCTGATCGTCTACGAGTGAACACGATTCGAGCGGGCAACAAGTTGATGCCCAAGGGACACGCTCACTGAGTCGAGCTCAGTCGTTGGTGTCTTCGCCCTCCCAGGGCTGCTGCGCCTTGCGCGAGTGCTTGAGGAACGAACGCGCGAGGAAGTACGTCGCCACGACCAGAGCGAGCACCGTCACCATGGCGATCCACCCCGGCCGGACGTTCTCGGGCGTGAGTGGCTTTTCGGCGGCGACGAGGGCTGCGAAGACGTACGAGTTCATGCCTCGAGCCTAACCTCCACCGCCAGAAGGGCGATCAGCGGAGACCGGCGAACAAGTCAGTCTCGGGGACGCTGGTCTCCACGTGCGAGGTGACGAGCTGGTAGTCCTCGGTCGGCCATGCCTCGGCCTGCACCTCGTGCGGGATTGCGAACCAGAATCCGTCGGGGTCGATCTGTGTCGCATGTGCCAGTAGAGCGGCATCGCGTACGTGGAAGTACTCCGCGCACTCGACTCGCGTCGTCAGGCGCTCCTCGTCCTCAGGCTTGCGCTCCCAGTCGGCGAATCGCTCGGCGTACGGGTTCTCGAGTCCGTGCTTCTCCATGCCCTTGGCGATGGCGTCCATACGCTGCCAGCTCCAACCGAGCTGGTAGTAGAGCTTCGAGACCTGCCACGCCTCGCCGGCGTCCGGGTAGCGCGCCGGATCGGCCGCTGCCTCGAACGCGTAGACGCTGATCTCGTGGCACTTGATGTGATCGGGGTGCGGGTAGCCGCCGTTCTCGTCATAGGTCGTCAGCACGTGCGGCTTGAACGACCGGATGAGGCGTACGAGTGGCTCGGCGGCCTCCTCGATCGGCACCAGCGCGAAGCAGCCCTCGGGAAGCGGCGGCTTGGGGTTGCCCTCCGGCCAGCCCGAGTCGACGAATCCGAGCCAGTCCTGGGTGATGCCGAGGATCTCGCGAGCTCGATCCATCTCCTCGCGACGGATCTCAGTGATCAGCTCGGGGTTGTCCTCGATCGCGTGGTGCTTGAACCCCGGGTTGAGGATCGATCCGCGCTCGCCGCCGGTGCACGTGGCAACGTGCACGTCGACTCCCTCGGCGACGTACTTGGCCGTGGACGCGGCACCCTTGCTCGACTCGTCGTCGGGGTGCGCGTGCACATGCATGAGGCGCAGCTTGTCGGCCACAGTTCTCCTTCGATGACTCTTGGAAATCCTCGCACTCTGACAACAAGCGCCACAGGCAGGGTGTTCCTAGGCGACGATGGAGCCATGACTCCCACCGAAGCAGTGCTCGTCACCGGCGCATCGACCGGCATCGGCGAGGCGATGGTCGAGAACCTCGCAGCCAACAACATCCGCGTGTTCGCCGCCGTCCGTGATCTTTCCAGCGTTGCCGAGCACCCGCTGGTCACACCCGTACGCCTCGATGTCACCTCGGCCGAGGAGGCGCTGGCAGCGGCAGAGACCGTTCG
>JAKFCR010000358.1:0-3306 GCA_036676545.1 Aeromicrobium sp.
CGCTCTCCGTGGTCGCGATCACTGTGGATGCGGCATTCATTGAGTCGCTCTGGACACGCACCTGGTAGGTGCCGATGTAGCCGTCGTCGCGCGATGGGGCGACGAAATCCAGTTGAAGCCTGCGTGGGTGATCCGACCAGTGCAGGGAGATCGGTTCTGATCCGGGATCCATGCGCTTAGCGTTCCATACGTTCGAAGTCCGCTAAGCCCGCTTGTGTTTCCCTATTGGCGAAGGTGGCCGGGTTGGTTGCGGGGCAAAACGGGTGGTGGGTCGCTGCGGTAGGTGTGTCCGGTTGGCGTCCGCCAGATCGTGGCTCTGCCTTCAGAGGTGACCTTCCATCCGGGCAGCGATTTGATGGTGTGGGACCGCTCGCAGAGGCCTTGGCCGTTGTTTGCCGTCGTCAGGCCGCCTAGCGAGTGGTCGTGGATGTGGTCGTCGTCGCGAATGCGCGCATCGCAGCCCGGCATGCGGCAGACCCGGTCACGGGCCCGAATGTGCTGCCGAGTAGGTGAGTCGAAGCGGCGACGGCGTGGTTCGCGTACGAGGAGGGTCCCGTCGACCGGATCGACCAGGAGTCTGCGGATCGACGCTGTGGGTGCGTGGGCAATCAGGTCGTCTGACACATCCGGAGAGATGGGGCCGTAGCCGACCAGGTCGACCGGTTCACCATCCTGGCCGAGCATTGTCGGTGCGTCCATGACGAGCTGGATCTCGACATCGATCGCATCGGCATGAGCCACTCCGGTGACCCGTTCGACCAGGGTCTGGGCCATGATCTGGCCGATCGTGCGTTCGTCACCGGCAGAGCGGAGCCCGCGGGCCCAGGAGTCGAGGGAGTTGTAAGTAGCCAGGATCTGTTCGGCCGGGCCACGCACTTGCAGGATCGCCACACCATCAGTGTCAGGAAACATCGAAACGCGTTGGTCGGCGCGGTTGCGTTCGGCACGCTCTCGTGCGGCTTCGACATCGATCCGCACCACCTCGCGCCGGGCCGCCTTGGCTGCCTTCTTGGCTGTCAGACCTGGAAGCCGTGGAGCGATCTCACCGTCGAACACGACCGAGTCATCGACGGCCAGGCAGACCGACTCGTTGACGACGGCCTGGGCAACAGCCTGCGAAATGGTGCCGTCGGCGAACAGCTCGGCTACCTGCGGCAGGCGCTTGAGCCCAAGTGCCAGACCAACCTGCGTGCCTGCGGCTGACGGGCCAATGTTGCGTGCCATCGCGACCTCGCCAATGACCGACAGCGTTGGATCGCCTCGACCAATGCCCATGTCCTCGGCCCGGTCGTCATGGAGAGCTGCGATCTGGGCAACCATCTCGGCCTGGGTCGCGCGATTCAGCCGCTCCAACGCAACGATCGCGTCGATGCGCGCGGCACCAAACTTCAGCGCCGGCTCGTCTCCGAAATCGTGCGCGCGGACGACCTTGAGGACGTCCTCGGTGGCGATTTCGGTGAACATACTTCCAACCTAGAACGCACCACCGACAGCGGTTTGAGCCGATGAACTCCCTGTGGACACAGGGGAAATCCACCGCTAGTAGGTCAGCGCAACTGCCGGATCACGCAGGATCGCTGCCACATCAGCCAAGAAATGCGAGCCCTGCTCGCCGTCGACCAGACGATGGTCGAAGCTCAGTGCCAACGTCGTGACCCAACGGGCGACGATCTCGTCGTTGTCTCCCACCCAGGGGCGCTTGTTTATGGCGCCGACCGCGAGGATGCCGGCTTCGCCCGGGTTGAGGATCGGTGTGCCGGCGTCGATGCCGAACACACCGATGTTGGTGATCGTGAACGATCCGCCCGCCATCTGTGCCGGCTGAGTCTTGCCGTCGCGCGCCGTGGTGATCAGCTCACCGAACGCCTTGCCCAGCTCGACCATCGTCATCGAGTCTGCGCCGACGACATTGGGTACGACCAGTCCGCGCGGGGTGGCCGCAGCGATGCCGAGGTTGACCGAGCCCTTGAGCACGATCTCTTGGGCTTCTTCATCCCACGTCGAGTTGATCTCCGGCGTGTGCTTCATCGCGAGCAGCACTGCCTTCGCGACGATCAGCAACGGCGAGACCCTGACATCAGCGAACGCGGGGTCCTTCTTGAGCTGCTTGACCAGGTCCATCGTCCGGGTGACATCGAGCGTGACCCACTCGGTGACGTGCGGGGCGGTGAAGGCCGACGACACCATGGCGGCGGCAGTCATCTTGCGGACACCCTTGATCGGCACGCGGACGTCGCCTGCTGAGGTCGGTCGAGCCGCAGGAGCAGCCGGCGTCTCGGCGAGTCCGGCGTATGCCTCGACGTCTGCGCGGGTGATGATCTCGCCCGCACTCGGGACCGAGCCGAGGTCGATGCCGAGGTCCTTGGCGAGCTTGCGTACGGGCGGCTTCGCGAGCGCACGCAGCGGCTTGTGCTGGGCAACCTTCTCGGTGTCGACCGACGCCACGGCACCCTTGCGAGCGCGACGCTTGACCGACGAGGCACGCGGACCGTAACCGACGAGCACCTTCTGACGCTCCTCCGGCTTGGCCGACGGCTCGGCGGCCTGGGCGGATCCTTCGACGGCAGGTGCGCCGATGAACTCGGGGGTCGAGAAGTCGCTGGCCGTCGGTGCGGTCACTGCGGGCGCAGCGACAGCAGGCGCTGCGGGTTCGTCTTCCGACAGGATGCGGATGATCGGCGTGCCGACCGCGACCGTCTCGCCTTCGGCGACGAGCAGCGCGTCGATGGTGCCTTCGTACGGGCTGGGCAGCTCGACGATCGACTTGGCGGTCTCGATGTCGACGATGATGTCGTTGACCTTGACCACGTCGCCGACCTTGACCTTCCACAGAACGATCTCTGCCTCGGTCAGGCCTTCGCCTACGTCGGGAAGCTTGAACTCACTCATCAGTACTCCAGCGAACGGTCGACGGCGTCGAGCACGCGGTCGAGTCCCGGCAGGAACTCTTCCTCGACCCGGCTCGGCGGGTAGGGCAAGTCGTATCCGGTGACGCGAATGACCGGCGCCTCGAGGCTGTAGAAGCAGGTCTCGGTGATGCGCGCGGATATCTCGGCACCAAGGCCAAGGGTCTGAGCGGCTTCGTGAACGACAACGGCGTGACCCGTCTTGCGTACGGAGTCATAGACCGGGTCGAGGTCGAGCGGCGACAACGTACGCAGGTCGATGACCTCGAGGTTGACCCCGTCTTCGGCGGCAGCGTCCGCGGACTCCAGGCAGGTCTTGACCATCGGCCCGTACGCGATCAGCGTCGCATCGGTTCCTTCACGAACGATGCGCGACTTGTGAAGCGGGAACGGATCGTGC
>JAKFCR010000359.1:0-11315 GCA_036676545.1 Aeromicrobium sp.
TCGAAGCGCTGCCACCGCAGGAACACGACGAGTGATTCCCGCTGCGGCGGTATCCGCACGATTCCCGGACTTTCCCTGGGACACGATCGCTGACGCCAAGGCGCGGGCTGAGTCCCATCCCGATGGATTGGTCGACCTGTCGATCGGCACGCCCGTCGACGACACCCCCGCGGTCGCACAGGATGCGCTGCGGGCAGCGGCCAATGCGCCGGGCTACCCGACGGTGTTCGGCCCGGAGTCGCTGCGCCAAGCTGCGGTCGACTGGCTCGAGCGTCGCTTTGAGGTCACCGGACTGAAGGCCTCGCAGGTCCTGCCGACGATGGGCTCGAAGGAGCTCATCGCCACGTTGCCCGCCCAGCTCGGCTTTGGAGCCGGTGACCTCGTGGTCGTCCCGGAGCTGGCCTACCCCACGTACGAGGTTGGCGCCCGGTTCGCCGGCTGCGATGTGATCGCGACCGATTCCACCGTCGCGGTCGGGCCCAAGGCGCCCGCCATGATCTACATCAACTCGCCCGGCAACCCAACCGGCAAGATTCTCGGCATCGACCACCTCCGCAAGGTCGTGGAGTGGGCGCGCGAGCGGGGCACACTGGTCGTGTCCGACGAGTGCTATCTCGAGTTCGCGTGGGAGGACACCCCCTACTCGGTGCTCCATCCCGAGGTCTGCGGTGGTTCGTTCGACGGCATTCTCGCGGTGCACTCGCTGTCCAAGCGTTCCAACCTCGCGGGCTATCGCGACGCGTTTGTCGCAGGCGACCAGGCGATTGTCAAAGAGCTGCTCGAGGTCCGCAAGCACATGGGCTCGATGGTGCCGACCCCGATCCAGGCGGCGATGGCCGCTGCGCTCGGCGATGACGAGCACGTCAAGATCCAACGCAAGGCCTATGCTCTCCGGCGCTACGAGCTGCGCAAGGCTGTCGAGGAGGCTGGCTTCACGGTCGAGCACTCCGAGGGCTCGCTGTTCCTCTGGGTCACGCGCGGCGAGAAGGGCCGCAAGACGATCGACTGGCTGGCCGAGCGCGGGATCATCGCCGCACCTGGCGACTTCTATGGAGCAGCCGGCGCGGACTACGTACGCCTGTCGTTCATGGCGAAGGACGAACGCATCGCCGCAGCCGTGAAGCGCCTCGCCACCTAGTTCGTCGAAACCCGCACGATGTCGGAGTCGGCACTGTCAGTCGTTGTCCAACCCCGGTCGGAGCGATCGGCGTTCCACTGCTTCGTCTCGAACTTCACCGTGGTGATGCCCAGGTGCGACGCATTGCCGACGAGGTAGTGCGCGATGGCCCAGCCGCGCGCCTTCACATCTGCTGGCTTGCCCGTCAGCGGGAAGCGCGCGTTGTCTCGGTCCTGACCTGACTCGATCTTGCCGAAGGCCCGCTGCACGTCCTCGACGACAACCTCGGTGCTGCTGTTGCCTTTGGGATTGATCTGGCAGGTGAATGCCGCCGGGCTGTAACCGCGTAGTGCCGACGCGAGGGCTCGGGCGTCCGGCTCGTGCTGCGCGTAGGCCTCCGGGAATCCCGAGCGCTGCACCTTCTGCGCGGCTTCGGTGATCACCATTGACTCGTAGCCGTCGACCTTCGCGAGGGCGCTGTAGAACCTGCCGATCGCGTAGTGCGGGTCCATGATCTGGTCCACGGTGCCCCAGCCCTGCGACGGCCGTTGCTGGAACAGACCCAGCGAATCGCGGTCGCCGTAGTCGATGTTGTGGATCTTCGACTCCTGGAACGCCGTCGCGATCGCGATCGTCGTGGCCCGCGGTGACAGCCCACGTTCCTGGGCGATGGCCGCCATCAGGCTGGCCCATCGACCTTGCTCGAGGTCGACCTGCGCTCGTACGTCGCCGACCTCCGCGATGCAGTACTCGCTGCGCAATGGCTCACGGTCACGGAGCCCGGTCGCGACGAGAATGCCTGCAGCGATGAGGCCAAGTACGACGAACCAACGCAGTCTCATCGGCGGCTACTAGTTGGCGTGCAGGGCGGAGTTGAGCTCAATGCCCGTACGTTCTCCGCGAGGCCGCGCCTCGATTGCGCCAGTCTGACTGTTGGTGAGGAAGAGGATGCCGTCCTGTCCCGACAGCTCGGCAGCCTTGACGGTCGAACCGTCGGGCATCGTGACCTTGGAGCCAGCAGTGACATACGTGCCGGCCGCGACGACACAGTCGTTGCCCAGCGAGATGCCGATGCCGGCGTTGGCACCGATCAGCGAGTTCTCGCCGACGCTGATGACTTCCTTGCCGCCGCCCGAAAGGGTGCCCATGATCGAGGCGCCCCCACCGACGTCGGATCCGTTGCCGACGGTGACACCGGCGGAGATGCGTCCTTCGACCATCGCGGTGCCGAGCGTGCCGGCGTTGAAGTTGACGAACCCTTCATGCATCACGGTGGTGCCCTCCGCGAGGTGGGCGCCGAGACGTACGCGATCGGCGTCACCAATGCGTACGCCACTCGGTACGACGTAGTCGGTCATGCGCGGGAACTTGTCGACGCTGGTCACCTGCACGTGCAGACCGGCGGCACGAGCACGCGCACGAGTCGCCTCGAAGCCCTCGACCGCACACGGACCAATCGACGTCCAGACCACATTGGTGAGCACGCCGAACAGGCCGTCGAGGTTCTGCCCGTGCGGCTTCACCAAGCGGTGCGACAACAGGTGCAGGCGGAGATAGGCGTCGTATGCATCCGTCGGTGGTGCCTGGAGATCGGCGATCTCGGTGAGAACCACCGTCTTGACGACGTCGCGGATCGCTTCCGTCCCGGCCAGCGCAGTCAGCTCGGTGGGTTCCGACGAACCTCCAGGCACGGAACCAAGCTGCGGCGACGGGTACCAGACGTCAAGCACAGTTCCGTCAGGCGTCAGAGTGGCAACCCCGTAGGCGTATGCGTTGGCTGTGCTCATTGCTCCAATCTATCGGGGCGCGGGTGATCAGAGACATGGCCTAGGTTGCTCCGCATGACCTCCGCCGTCCTCGTCGTGCTTCTCGTGACCTCGATGCTGGCGATCGGAGCCAATCTGACGACGGATTCGTTCATGGAGCTGACTCGTCGGCCGGCCTCGTTGGTCATTGCCGTGGTGGCGAATGTCGTCGCCGTGCCGGCAGTCGCCGCGGTTGCCGTGTCGCTGATCGACTTTCCGGCACCGGTTGCACTCGGGATCGTCGTGTCTGCCGCCGCATCAGGTGGCAGCTCCGGTCCGCTGCTCGTACGTCATGCGGGCGGATCGCTTGCCCTCGCCGTCGCCCTTCAGGCGATGCTTGCTCTCCTGGCTCTTGCCGCGGTGCCGTTGTGGATGCTGGTGTTGTCGTCGGAATCGGCCTTCGACCTTGAACGCGCGGCGGGCTTGGTCGCGGGGCTGCTCGTTGCGCAGGTCGTACCGTTCGCAGTCGGCATGGTCCTGCGCCGTCAAAACCCACGAACCGCTGATCGCGTGCACGTGACGGCCGGCCGGATCGCCGACTTACTCCTGCTCGGGATCATCCTCTGGTTCGCTGCCACCACGCTGAGCCACATCGCAGATCTGCCAGCGGCGACACTTCCCGTGATCGTCCTGCTCGTGAGCGTGACGCTGGCTGCGTACGGGCTCCCGCGCCTTCAGGGACCGAGCGAGCGTGCTGCGGTGTCGATGATCACCGCGATACGCAATCTGACGCTTGCCCTGCTCGTGGTCAGTCTGAGCACGTCACCCGATCTCGCCGTGACGACCGTGCTGACGTACGGCTTCGTGATGTACGTCGGCGCGGTTCTCGCGCTGGCTCCAATGCGACGCGCGAAGGCTCGCTAGCCCCTACTTCTTCGGCAGGCCGTCCTTGGTGCAGAGGCTGCCGATGTCGGCTGTGCGATCGGTCTTGATGTAGTTGAACATCTTGGGCGCCCGTTCGGGATCCCACGTCACAGCGAAGTCACGCAAAGGCACCGTGCAGTTGAGTCCTTCGCCACCCATGGCCGCTGACAGTGCAAGGGCGAACTTCGCGAGCGAGATCGGGCCGACGTTGTCGCCGATCTGCAGGGAGCCAGAAGCACCGCTGGCGACGCGCATGTAGCGGAACGGGTTGAGCACGGTCCACGGCGACTTGGCGGTCTTGGCGATCGATCCGAGCACCTCGCGCTGGCTCTGCACGCGCTGGATGTCCTGCGTCGCGTACGAGTGGCGGTTGCGGGAGTAGGCGAGAGCCGTCTTGCCATCTGCGGTCTGGCAGCCCTTTTTGACGTTGAGCCCGGAGTCCTTGTCCTTGAGATCGGTCTTGGGACAGATCTCAACTCCGCCGAGGGAGTCAACGACCTTGACCAGGCCGCCGAAGCCGACCTCGACGTAGTCGTCGACCCGGATGCCGGTGTTCTGCTCGATCGTGTGGACCAGCAGGGGAGCGCCGCCGAATGCGTACGCGGCGTTGATCTTGGTACGGCCATATCCCTTGATGTCGACGAGGGAGTCGCGCGGCAGCGACATCAGCAGCGTCGGGCCGCTGCCGGTGTGCAGCAGCATGATCGTGTCCGTACGACCTCGACCGCCGCTGTCTCCACCCGTCGCGAGCTCCTTCTGCTCCTCCTTGGTGAGTCCACGGCGACTGTCGGAGCCGACCAGAAGGTAGGTCGTGCCGGGCTGCTCCGCGGGGCGCGCACCGTTGGGTTCGGCGTCGACCTTGCCGATCTTGCCCCAGGCCCAGACAGGCACGGCGACGAGGAACACGATCCAGGCAAGCAGGACGAAACCGAAGATCTTGCGACCGTTGCGCTTCTTTTTGGGCGGTGTCGGCGGACGTTCAGCAGGCCGGGAGCGGACCGACCCCGGCGGCGGCAGCTTGGGCGGTGGTAGGTCGGACGACTCGGCAGCCGCCTTCGGAGGGGTTGCGGGAGGGCTCGTCTTCCCGTCGCCGTACAGCCATCCGTACTCACCCTCGGACCACTCACCTGGCATGCAAATGACCGTACCGGACTGCTCGGCGCGCACGACCGATCTCGCTCGGAACGGGGCTTCGAAATTGCTGAGACTTTCACGGCGCGCCTTCAACCACGACTTGAAGGTTGCGGGCAATACTGAGAACCGCCTCAGCTTCTTCCCCACGTGAGGACACCATGTCTGACGTTCGCTCGAGTGTGATGGGTGGCTCCTACGCCCGTCCTGCCGATACCTCGGCCCGCATCCAGTTCCGTCGTGCCCTGACCCTGACGGCGATGACCCTCGTGATGCCGGGCTCGGCCCAGCTCGTGATGGGCAATCGCAAGGTCGGTCGCATCAGCGTCCGCATCTGGCTCTCGTTCCTCGGGATCGGCGGCTTCCTGCTGCTGCTGTCGATGACGTCGCGTACGGGACTGTTCTCCCTGCTGACCAACCCGACCCTGCTGACCTTCGGCAGGTATGTGCTGATGGCGGGTGCCATCGCCTGGGTTGCGCTGATCATCGACGCGTGGCGTCTCGGACGGCCGCTCGAGATGGCTCGCAACCACCGACTCTGGATGACCGGACTCAACAGCGCACTGTGCTTCCTCACGGCCGGCACGATGTTCTTCGCCGCACACCTGGTCGCAGTGCAGAGCTCGTTCATCGGCACGGTGTTCGCCTCCGAGACGGTGTCGAAGCCCGAGGATGGTCGCTACAACGTGCTGCTCCTGGGCGGCGACTCCGGTGCCGATCGCAGCGGACTCCGCCCCGACTCGCTGACGATTGCCAGCATCGACAAGGACACCGGCCGCACGGTCCTGATCGGATTGCCGCGCAACTTGCAGGACATGCCGTTCCCGAAGGGCTCGGTCATGGCAAAGGAGTTCCCCAACGGGTTCAACGGCGAGGGCCAGTACCTCAACGCGATCAACACCTGGGCCAACGACCACGCTGACTTGTTCGGCACCAAGGACCCAGGACTCGAGGCGACCATGGGTTCGATCGAAGAGGCCACCGGACTCAAGCTCAACTACTACGCCCTCGTCAACATGAAGGGCTTCTCCAAGCTCGTGGACGCCGTCGGCGGTGTGACCATCGACGTCAAGGAACGCACCGCCATCGGCGGTATCGGTTCACCGATCCGCGGCTTCATCGAAGCTGGCACGCAGAAGCTCACGGGTGACCAGGCCCTGTGGTACTCCCGTAGTCGCGTGCAGAACGACGACTGGTCTCGTATGGGGCGACAGAAGTGCGTCATGAACGCGATGCTGAAGCAGCTCAGCCCGCAGTCAGTGCTTCTCAACGTGCAGAAGATTGCCGAGTCCGGCAAGGCGTTGCTGACGACCAACATCCCGCAGCAGGATCTCGACGTGTTCATGAACCTGGCGCTCAAGGCCAAGTCGCAGAAGGTGTCGACCGTGTCGCTGGTGCCGCCGCTGATCTATACGGGTAGCCCGGACTTCGACAAGGTCCGTCGGTTGATCGACAAGGCCATCGCGAAGTCCGAGGGCAAAGCGACACACAAGGTCGGTCTGACCCAGGCGAAGCTCTCACTCCCGAAGACCGACGCCGAATCGAATGACCCGCGCAAGGCCAACCAGTCGGCGGACCTCGACTCATCTTGCTGAACTGCGAAACCTGAGAATGGGCGTAGATCACACCGGTTCATTTCAGACATGGCGCCTGCGTCAGTGATAATGGTTGCTTCGTCGGCCACCAATACGTGAGGGACCATGTCGCATCGCGCGAGTCTCCTGGGCCGCGGCTATCAGGACCGCCACCTGGATTCGCCGCGCGTCCGCTTTCGCCGCGCCCTCACGCTGTGCCTGATGACGATCGTCTTTCCCGGCTCTGCGCAGGTGGCCGTGGGCAGCAGATGGGTCGGTCGAACCGCCCAGTTCGTATGGGTCTGCCTGCTGGGTCTGGGCGGATTCCTGGCCTGGACCTACTTCTCTGACCGTGCGACGTTTCTCGGCTACTTCACCAACAGCGACAAGCTCGCGATCGCCCGTATCGCCCTGGTCTCGCTCGGTGTTCTGTGGCTGCTCTTGTTCATCGACGCCTGGCGCCTCGCGTCGACATTCAGGCTTCCGTTCAGGCGAGCCGCACTCATCACGATCGTCAACATCGGCATCATCGCCGGCGTCGCGGGCTCGACTGCTTATGCTTCGCAGCTCATCAAGGTCTCGCGGGACACCGTCAAGACGGTCTTCACGGCCACCGCGACGTCCGAGCCACTCAAGGGCCGCTACAACATCTTGATGGTCGGCTCAGATGCCCGCAAGGATCGCACCGGTGTCCGACCGGACTCCCTGACAATTGCGAGCATCGACACGTCAACTGGCCGAACGGTGCTTGTCTCACTTCCGCGCAACCTGCAGAACGTCCCGTTCTCCGAGGGTTCGCCGATGCGCCAGGTCTACCCGTACGGCTACAACTGTGGTCCCACGTGCTTGCTCAATGCCGTGCACACGACTGCGCAGAACCGAACCGATCTCTACCCCGACAGTGATGAACCCGGCCTGGACGCGACGATCGATGCAGTCGAGGGAGCTACCAACCTCAAGATCAACTACTTCGTGATGGTCAACCTGAACGGATTCAAGGGTCTCGTCAACGCGGTCGGCGGCGTCACGATGGACGTCAAGACCCGCATCGCGATGTTCGGTCACGATGACTCCTACAAGCAGACCTACATCGAGCCGGGTCGCCAGAAGCTCGATGGACAACAAGTCCTTTGGTACGCGCGCAGTCGTGTCGCCGCCGACGACTTCACCCGCATGGGTCGTCAGAAGTGCATCATGGCGGCGATGCTCGACCAGCTCAGCCCGCAGAAGGTGCTCACGAACGCGACGAAGATCGCTTCGTCTGGCAAGGAGCTGTTGAGCACCAACATCCCCGAGGTCGAGCTCGGCCAGTTCGCCGACCTCGCGTTGAAGTCGCGCGGCGAGAAGATCGCCGTCGTATCGCTGGTGCCGCCGGTCGTGTCAACCGTCAACCCCAATTTCCCGGCGATCCACGCCATGATTCAGGCCGCGATCGACAAGTCCGAGAAGGCCTCCGCTGGAAATGGCGAAAAGAAGCCGAAGGACCCGACCCAGCGCGCCGCCAACACGACGGACGACCTGGCTGCGACCTGCTAGTTGGAGGCCTCGTACGCCGCGATCACTTCGTCGGTGTCGCCGTCCATCATCAATGTTCCCTCGTTGAGCCAGATGACCCGGTTGCAGGTGTCGCGAATCGAGGTCATCGAGTGGCTGACCAGGAAGATGGTTCCTGCGTTGTCGCGGATCTCCCGGATGCGGGCCTCGCTGCGATTGCGGAAGTTCTTGTCACCCACTGCAAGAGCTTCGTCAACGATGAGGATCTCGTGGTCCTGGACGGTGGCGATGGCGAACTTGAGACGCGCTGTCATGCCGGAGGAGTAGGTACGCATTGGTAGTTCGATGAACTTGCGAAGGCCAGCGAAGTCGACGATGTCGTCGAGACGGTCCTCGATCTCCTGGCGGCTGAATCCGAGGGCCAGGCCGCCGAGGATGATGTTGCGCTCGCCGGACAAGTCCTTGATCAGTGCTGCGCCCACACCCAGCATGCTGGGGCGGGACGCGGCATAGATCGAGCCCTTTGACGTCGGGGTCGATCCGCAGATCGCGCGCATCAGTGTTGACTTGCCCGAGCCGTTCGAGCCGATGACCCCGATGCTGTCGTTCTCGTACGCTGTGAAGGACACACCCTTCAGCGCATGCACTGAGCGCGTACGCCGTGAGCGCTCCATCAGCTTGCGCGTCGTGTCGGCTGAAGTGGCGCGCTTGCCGGTGGCCAGCACTTTGTACTCGACATGGACGTCATCGACGATGACGACCGGCTTGCGATCAGTCGGTGCGGCCATAGCGCTCCTCCGCCTTCCAGAAGAAGACCGTGCCGATTGCCAGCACACCGAACGACCAAAGCGATGCGTAGAGCCAGTACTCCGGTTTGATCTCGTAGGTCGGACCGTTGAGCAGGATCGCGCGCGCCAAGGTGAGGAACTCGTGAATCGGCTGGAAATCGGCGACTCGCAACAAGGTGAGGTGTTCGGAGAGTCGCTCTTCGATGCTGAAGAACAAACCGCTCGTGTAGAACAGCAGCCGCGTCACGAAGGGCAGCAGCTGGCTGAGGTCGCGGAAATGGACCGTCAGACGTGCGGTGATCAGAGTCAATCCTGCGTTGAAGCAGAAGAACAGCGCGAGGAGCGGGACCATCAGCAACCACTGAATACTGGGCATGGTCCCGGTCGCGATGACGAGAACCACCATGATCACGACGGTGGGCAGGAACACCATGAATCGCTGGACGACCAGCGACAGCGGGAGCGTCATCCGAGGAAAGCTCAGGCTCTGCACGAGGGCGGCATTCGAGGTGATGGACTTCGCGCCGGCTGCAAATGTCGACGAGAAGAACTGGAACATGAAGATGCCGATGATGAGGAACTCGATGAAGCTCGGCGGTCGACCGTTCTTGCCGAGAAGGAGGCCGAACACGAGCCCGTAGACGCTGGCTTCGAGCAACGGTTTGAGTACGACCCACAGCATCCCGAGACGGTTGCGCTGGTTCTCGGCCTCGATGCGGAACTGTGCGAGCGAGCGAATGAACTGTCGACGCGTCCACACTTCACGGAGGTAGGCACCCAGCGGTGGTCTGGCACCGACTCGGTGGAGACCGCCCGGCGCCACGTCATCGGCGAGGTGCATGTGAAATGGGGTCCCTACTGTGAGTTCTCGCCGGACGATCAGACCCGACCGCGGCATCCCGAGTGTAATGGATCGGCTCAGGCGATCTGGGCTGACTCCTGCTGCGCGACGCGTGCCAAATCGTCGGGAGTGGCGGAGGTCACGACGACCAGGGAGCCGCCACCGAGACAGGCCGCCACGATGAGCTCGGCATCGCGCCCGACGGTGCCCGGTTCGACGACGATGCGTCGACTGTCGGGCGGGGTCGCCAGGAGCTGTGCGTGCGTACGTTGCACGCCACCGACGTCGACTGCAACGGCTGCCTCGGTGGGCGGATCGGCCGCGAAGAAGTGATCTCCGTGCCCTGGGACCTCGGCGCCCAGGTCGAGGAACCCGTCCGGCTCAGTGACGAACCGGCCGCCCAGCGGACGTAGCGATGCGGCAACACGGTGGCGCTCATCCGCCTCGAGCTCTGGTCCGCTGAGTCCGATGTCGGCGGCCGAGTCCACGATCGCGGCTCCGACATTCCATGCCGAGAGGATCCAGACGAATCGCAGCCAGTGGGTCGGTATGCCGATACGGATTCGTGACGAGGAGTCCGCATCGAGGTCGTCCACCAGGAAGTTGCTGGTCTTGGCTACCCAGTTGGCGGTCGTCGTACCGCTGAGCTCGACGCGCTCACCGGTCGAGATGTCGTAGTAGGTGAGCAGTGGCACCGATGGATCGGTGACCCGGCTGAGCAGCTTGTCGAGAGTCATGCGGACACTCGTGCGATCTGGACGACGGTCTGTGCGTTCTTGGGAACTGAGCGCGGACGACCGGGATCAGGCTGCGGAAGGCCGGCCACCCGTACGAGATCGGCCGGAGCGGTGTCCTCGTGCTCGACGACGAGGACGGGGAGGTCGTCGCGCACCAGATCGAGGAAGCCGGGGGTACGCAGCACGGGATCGATCGCGAGCGTGCGACTCGACGCGCCGAGCACCAGGACGTCGGTGTCGAGCAAGGCCTGCGAGACCGAGGACGAGATGGAGATCTGGTCGGCGATGAGCAGCAGCTGGGTTGCGTCGTGGGTCTCGGGGGCGTCGAGATACTCGTCCACGTGGATGGCCCGAGCGTCATCCCCTTCGCCGATGACAACCCGGAACTCAGCTCGGTCGTCGCACATCGGAAGCAGCCGATAGGGGAGCGAGGCGCGGATGGCAGCAGCAATGGTCGCGTCTGTCAGTGCTTCGCCGGCCATGACGAGCTCGGTACGAATCATTCGCGCGGCCACCGCCTGGTCGCTGGCTCGCTGCCACCGAGGTGCGAACTCGACTGCTTCGAGGGCGTCGGCAACCGCGTAGGTCCGTGCGACATCAGGAGTGAGCAAACCATCGAGGTCGGGGTTTGCGACGAGGCGTCCCGCCCAGCGTCCTCGTACCGTCGGGGCGATAACCGTCAACTCGTCCTCGGGGCTGAGGAGAGCGGCGAGATCGTGGAGAAAGGGAGCGCCGTCGGCGCCCGTGACCATCGTTATGCGCATGGGGACAGTCTGACGGGTCGGTTTGCAGCCCAGAGCACACGGTGACTTTTCGCTGGCGACACGCCGTGAATTTGCCCAATCTTGCCATTCCGCTTGACTTGTGAGAGTCGCAGGCTTGTAATTTCAAGTATGTCATTCGATTTGGGTCTGCCGCCGGAGCTCGATGAAGAACTCATGTGGCAAGAGCGAGCCCTCTGCGC
>JAKFCR010000360.1:0-4094 GCA_036676545.1 Aeromicrobium sp.
GTCGAAGGCATGGGTACGACGCTCGAGGCGATGCTGTGGGACGGCTCCAAGATCGCGTTCGCCCACCTGGGCGACTCGCGCGCCTACCGACTGCGCGACGGTGTGCTCGAGCAGATCAGCACCGACCACACGTTCGTGCAGAGCCTGGTCGACGAGGGCAAGATCAGCCGCGACGAAGCCCGCGTACACCCGCATCGTTCGCTCTTGCTCCGTGCGTTGCTCGGCCGTGACGACAACGAGGCCGACTACAACTGGCTGCAGCCGATGCTCGGCGACCGCTACCTCCTCTGCAGTGACGGCCTGTCCGACATGGTTGGCGACAACATCATCGAGATGGCGCTCAGCGCCGAGACGATCGATCTCGCCGCAACTGAGCTGGTCCGCCTGGCGCTCGAGGCCGGCGGCTACGACAACGTCACCGTTGTGATCGCCGAGTTCGTCGAAAAGGGCGCAGATGTCGACGAGCACCTGTCGTCATCCGACGGACAACCGCAGCTCGTCGGCGCAGCTGCCGGTCCCGCTCGCCCACGTACGAGTCGGCGCGCCGAGCCCAAGACCACCGAGTCACAGAGCATCGACCCCGAAGAGATCCGCTACGCACCGCGCCCGCCGAGCCGCAGGCGTTGGCTCCGCTGGACCGCACTCGGCATTGCGATCGCCGCGATCCTCGCGATCGCCGGTGCTGTCGCCTACAACTGGTCGCAGAACCAGTACTTCGTCGCATCGCAGGACGGCAAGGTGACGATCTACAAGGGCGTCCAGGCCGACATCCCCGGCATCACGCTGCAGCACGTCGATGAGATCACCGAGGTCGAGGTGTCGACGCTGCCCGAATTCCGTGCCAAGCAGGTGCAAGCGGGCATCGAGGCGTCGAGCCGAGCTGAGGCTGAGCAGATCGTCGAGAACCTCGACCAGGTCGCCATCAAACCGACCCCGACGCCAACACCCAAGCCGAAGCCCAAGGACACAGAGACCACGGCCTCCTCGGCGGTATGGCTGCGATGACCACGCCCGCGTGGGTGCCTCGCAAGCGCCGGGGGGCCGAATTCTTTCTCACCGTCCTGGCGGTGACGATTGGAATCACTGCGTACGCAGCGGTCGGACTCGGCGTCGAGGGCACCATCCCGGGCGACACCTACAAGCTCGGCTTTGCGCTGATCGTCGTGGCGATCGCAACCCACCTCATCGTGCGCCGCGTCGCCCCGTACGCCGATCCAGTGCTGGTCCCGCTCGTCATTGCGCTCAACGGTCTCGGTCTCGCGATGATCTATCGACTTGATCTTGGACGCCAGCAGGTCAACCCTGATCGCCAGGCCTTCGCCAACGGCCAGCTCGTATGGACCGCGATCGGTATCGCCGCCTTCGCCGCGATCCTGATCCTCGTACGCGACCATCGGCGCCTACAGACGCTGACCTACACGTTCGGCGCCGCCGCCATCCTCTTGCTGATCCTCCCGCTGATGCCCGGTATCGGCCGGACCATCAACGGCGCACGCATCTGGATCAACCTCGGTCCGTTCAGCTTCCAGCCCGGTGAGGCAGCGAAGGTGTGCCTCGCGATCTTCTTCGCTGGCTACCTCGTGGTCAAGCGTGATGCTCTCGCCCTCGCGGGTCGCCGTATTGCCGGCATCGACCTGCCGCGCGGTCGCGACCTCGGTCCGATCCTGGCGGGTTGGCTGATCAGCGTCGGCATCTTGATCTTCCAGCGCGACCTCGGCTCGTCGCTGCTGTTCTTCGGCTTGTTCGTCGTCATGCTCTACATCGCGACTGAGCGCGCGGGCTGGCTGGTGGTCGGCGGTGTGCTGTTCGTGCTCGGCGCCTACTTCGGCTACCTGGCTTTCGGTCACGTACGGGTTCGATTCGACGCGTGGCTCGATCCGTTCGGCGATCCCGACCGCAACGGACAGATCATCAACGGTCTCTTCGGGTTGGCGCACGGTGGTGTGCTCGGTCAAGGGTGGGGTCTCGGAAGTCCCCAGCTGACCCCGTTCTCGTTCTCCGACTTCATCGCCGCATCGATGGGCGAAGAGCTCGGGCTCGCCGGCCTGATGGCCATCCTGATGATCTATGGACTCATCGTCGAGCGCGGTCTCCGCATCGCGCTGACCTGCCGAGATGCCTTCGGCAAGCTTCTCGCCGCCGGCTTGGCGTTCTCGTTCGCACTTCAGGTCTTCGTCGTCATCGGCGGCGTCACCCGTCTCATACCGCTGACAGGTCTGACGACGCCGTTCATGGCACAGGGCGGCTCGTCGATCGTCATGAACTGGGTCATCATCGGCCTCTTGCTGCGCATCAGCGACCAGACACGTCGCCCGGCGCCTGAGATCTCCACGTTCGAACACGACGAGGAGACGCAGGTGGTGAAGCGATGAACCGCCCCATTCGCAATATCGCCATCGCCGCCCTCGTGCTGTTCATGGCGCTGCTGGTCAACGTCAACTACGTGCAGTTCGTGCAAGCCGACAGTCTCAACTCCAAGAACGGCAACAAGCGCGTCATCAACGAGGAGTTCTCGCGCGATCGCGGCCCGATCCTGGTAAGTGGCAAGCCGATCGCGGAGAGCGTGAAGAGCAAGGACGAGTACAAGTTCCAACGCCGCTACCCCGACGGCAAGTTGTACGCACCGATCACGGGCTACTTCTCCTACATCTTCGGCAACGACCGGGGCATCGAGAACACCGAGAACGGTGTGCTCTCCGGCAGCGACAACCGACTCTTCGTCAACCGCGTCGTCGACCTCGTCTCCAACAAGCAGCCCAAGGGCGGCAGCGTCGAGTTGACGATCGATCCGTTGGCACAGAAGACGGCGGCGAGCGGGCTTGAGGCACTCGGCGAGAACACCAAGGGCGCTGTCGCGGCGATCGACCCGCAGACCGGCGCCATCCTCGCGATGGTGACCCAGCCGTCGTACAACCCCAACCGACTCGCCAGCCACGACTTCAGCGAGGTCCAGAAGGCCTGGGAGCAGCTGACCACTAGCAAGAACAGGCCGATGACCAACCGCGCTGCGCAGGAAGTCCTGCCGCCCGGATCGACGTTCAAGCTCGTCACGGCCGCGGCTGCGCTCGAGAACCTCGACATGGAGCCCAGCGACAAGGTGAAGGGTGGTCGCAGCCTGTCGTTCCCCGGCACCTCGTTCAAGCTCCCCAACCAGGACGGCGGCAACTGCGGCGGCAACTCGATCACGTTCGAACGCGCCCTCAACGTCTCCTGCAACGTCAGCTTCGGCGACCTCGCCCTCAAGATCGGCCAGGAGAAGCTCGCCGAACAAGCCGAGAAGTTCGGCTTCGGCACCACTCCGCTGACCCAGCTTCCGTCGAGCTCAAGCCGGTTCGCACCGGTCGACCGCCCGCTGGAGCGCACTGAGCTGGCGTTGTCCGGCATCGGTCAGTTCGAGGTCGCAGCGACTCCGCTGCAGATGGCGATGGTCACGGCCGCCATCGCGAACGACGGCAACGTGATGAAGCCGCACGTCGTGAAGACGGTGCGCTCGCCCAACCTCAGCGTCCTCGACCAGGTCAAGCCTGAACGGATCAGCGAGGCAATGAGCGCGTCCAACGCCGCCAAGCTTCGTCGGATGCTGATCAGCACGGTCGACAGCGGCACGGCGACGTCCGCTCGCATAGCCGGAGTCGAAGTCGGTGCCAAGACCGGCACGGCGCAGTCGACGCCCGACCGCCCGCCCTACGCGTGGTTCGTCGCGTTCGCACCAGCCAACGACCCGAAGGTCGCCGTAGCCGTTCTCGTCGAGTCCACCGACATCGGCCGTGACGAGATCTCGGGTGGCCGTCTCGCCGGGCCGATCGCCCGAGCCGTCATGGAAGCGGTGCTCGGAAAATGATCCACCGAACGTCGTATGCGGCGATGTGCGCCGGACCCATTCATACTTCCAACAACCGTATTGAGAGACTGACATCATGACCGAACCCGTCGATGAGCCAATCCGCCTCGGCGAGCGCTATGAGCTCGGCGGGCTTCTCGGACGCGGCGGTATGGCCGACGTACGAGTGGGCCGCGACCTGCGCCTCGGCCGTACGGTAGCCGTCAAGCAGCTGCGCTCAGACCTCGCGGCCGACGACACGTTCCAGGCGCGA
>JAKFCR010000361.1:0-9824 GCA_036676545.1 Aeromicrobium sp.
TCGGCAGCGATGGGGTCAGGTGTCGTGGATGTTTCTGTCACGTAGGTTCCTTTGAATGAGGCCACTGGCCAAGTAACTGGAGATTCCAGATCACATAAAAGGCTTGCCCGTATCCGACGGGCTTCTTAAATGGCTTGCCGGGGAGTATGAACTCGACTCCGACTCATCAACCATAACACCATGGGTTGGTCCGATATTCCCGCGTGGCTCATGTCGCGACGACGTGTACGCCCTCATGGTCGACGTCCAGCTCATGCAGGATCCAGCCGCCAGGAACGCGGTCGCCAAGTCCCCGCGCAAACGCCAGAACAGTGGGTCCGGCACCCGAGATCGTTGCGGCAATGCCGTCGGCTCGCAGGCTCGACATCAGCTCGTACGAGTCCGACATCGCGCTCGCTCGGTAGGACTGATGGAGCCGGTCCTCGGTTGCCGCGAGCAGCAGATGGGGTGCACCGGTCAGAGCGCGTACAAGCAGGGCAGCGCGACCAGCGTTGGCCGCAGCATCGGCGTGCGGAACTGTCGCGGGCAGCAACCCACGTGCCTTCTCCGTCGACACCGCGTCGGACGGTACGAACGCCGTGACCTGGACACTCGAGTCGAGCCTCTCGACCTGCGCCGCTCCGTGGTCGAGCCAAGCGATCGTCAGCCCACCGAACATCGCCGCAGCAACATTGTCGGGATGACCTTCAAGATCAGCCGCGAGCTGGAATGCGGTCGCCCCATCGAGCCCATCTCCATCTACCAGCGCATCGGCGAGACTGATACCCGCAACGATCGCGGCCGCCGACGAACCCAGCCCGCGACCGTGCGGGATCGCGTTTACGCAGGTGAGTCGCAGGCCAGCCGGACGCTCCCCCAGCGCATCGAACGCGGCATGCATCGCTCGCACGATCAGGTGCTTCTCATCCTTAGGGACACCTTCGCTGCCCTCGCCGGTCACCTCGATCTCGAGGCCGGAAGGCAGCACCTCGGCGGTGACCTCGTCGTACAACGAGAGGGCAAGACCCAGCGCATCGAAACCGGGACCGAGGTTGGCGCTGGAGGCCGGGGTACGTACGGTGACGGGCCCGGCGACGAAGGTCACGCGAGGCCCGCGGCGGCTGCCGCGGCGTCGACGTCAGCCTCGATGACGGCGTCGACGATGGAGCCGATGCCCGAGAGCGCCGTGTCGACGTCTTTCAGACCGTGGCCGGTGACCGTGACAGCAATCGACTGCCCGGGCTCAACCTGGCCGGCGGAGGCTGCAGCTACGAGTCCGGCGACGCCCGCGGCCGAGGCAGGCTCGACGAACACGCCGTCGTGCGAGGCGAGGTCACGCTGTGCCTGAAGGATCTGCTCGTCGCTGACTGAGTCGATACGTCCACCCGACTCGTCGCGTGCCGAGGTGGCAAGTTGCCACGATGCCGGATTGCCGATACGGATGGCGGTCGCCAGGGTCTCGGGATGCGCGATCGGCGCACCCTGAACGATCGGGTCGGAGCCCTGCGCCTGGAAGCCCCACATCAGTGGGGTCTTGGTGGCGATGCCCGCGTCGGCGTACTCGCGGTAGCCAATCCAGTAGGCAGAGATGTTGCCGGCGTTGCCGACCGGCAGAACATGCATGTCCGGCGTCGCGCCGAGCGCATCGATGATCTCGAATGCCGCCGTCTTCTGACCCTGGAGTCGTACGGGGTTGACCGAGTTGACCAGCGCGACGGGGTACTTGTCAGCGAGGCCTCGGGAGAGCTGCAGGCACTCGTCGAACCCGCCCTTGACCTGGATGATCTCTGCACCGTGCATGACGGCCTGCGCCATCTTGCCGGCGGCGATCTTGCCGTGCGGGACCAGGACGATCGGCGTGATGCCGGCGCGAGCGGCGTAAGCAGCCATCGACGCCGAGGTGTTGCCCGTCGATGCGCACACCACAGCCTTGGCGCCTTCGCCGACGGCAACGGAAAGCGCCAGCGTCATGCCGCGATCCTTGAAAGAACCGGTGGGGTTGTCGCCCTCGACCTTGAGCCATACGTCGCCGTGCACCAGGCCGGACAGCCAGGCCGAGTGCACCAGAGGGGTGCCGCCTTCGCCGAGTGTGATGACGGGGGTGTCGGCGGTGACAGGAAGCCACTCGCGATATTCCTCGATGACGCCTCGCCACAGGTGAGCCATCAGAATCCTCCCTCTACACGCATGACAGACGAAACGTCGCGAACCATGTCCATCTCTCGAAGCGCGGCGACAGTCGCCGACAAAGCAGCGTCGTCGGCTTCGTGGGTCACGATCACGAGTTGTGCATCGAGACCGGAACCTTCCTGGCGCACAGTCCTGATCGACACGTCGAACTCGGCAAAGGCATGAGCCACAGCGGCGAGCACGCCCGGACGGTCGTCGACATCGATGGCAACGTGATAGCGCGTACGAGCGCGGCCGATGTCGAGCACCTCGAGCTGCGCATGGGTCGACTCACCCGGTCCGTAGACGTCGTTGCGACGGTTGCGAGCGACCGAGACGACGTCGCCGAGCACAGCACTCGCCGTCGGCGCACCGCCGGCACCCGGACCGTAGAACATCAGCTGACCTGCAGACTCGCTCTCGACGAACACCGCGTTGTATGCACCGCGGACGCTGGCCAGCGGGTGTGAGAGCGGGATCATCGCTGGGTGCACGCGCGCCGAAACAGCGGGACCGTCAGGTGTGTCCCGCTTCTCGCAGATCGCCAGCAGCTTGACGACGCAGCCCATCTCGCTCGCCGAGCGGATGTCGGCAGCGCTGACGTCTGTGATGCCTTCGCGGTGGACGTCACCCAGGGTCATACGCGTATGGAATGCGAGTCCCGACAGGATCGCTGCCTTGGCAGCCGCATCGAATCCCTCGATGTCAGCCGTCGGGTCAGCCTCGGCATAGCCGAGTCGCTGCGCCTCATCGAGTGCCTCTGAGAACCCCGTTCCATTGGTGGTCATGGCATCGAGGATGAAGTTGGTGGTGCCGTTGACGATGCCCAGCACACGTTCGACCGAATCTCCGGCGAGCGACTCGCGCAGCGGACGCACGATCGGAATGGCACCGGCAACTGCGGCTTCGAAGTAGAGGTCTCGCTCGGCCTTCTCGGCAGCCTCGAACAGCGTTGCACCGTCCTCGGCTAGAAGTGCCTTGTTGGCAGTCACCACGGACGCGCCGTTCTCGAGCGCCGACAGGATCAGCTCACGAGCGGGCTCGATGCCACCGATCACCTCGATGACCACGTCGATGTCGCCTCGGCTCACCAGTCCAGCGGCGTCCGTGGTGAACAGGTCGGGCGAGACGTCGAGGTCTCGCTCGCGACCGAGCCGGCGTACGGCGATGCCGGCCAGTTCAAGCGGGGCGCCGACGCGCTGCGCCAGTTCCTCGGCGTCGCGAGTCAGCAGGCGCGCGACTTCGCTGCCGACGACGCCGCAGCCCAGCAGGGCAACGCGAAGTGGGCGGCGGGCAGGCCACGATGAGGCGTTCACTGGTCAAGGGTATCGGCGCACGACCTTCGGCGCGGCACTCCCCGAATAGATGGACATGTGACGTCGTGCGATCTGGATAACTCGATCGGTCCGCAGTCGTTGTCTCCAGAGCAAGGTCGACCCCACCACCGTGTTAAGAAGGTTCATGCGCCACTCTCGACGTCGACGACAGAGAATCGCTGTCATCGCGACGGTCCTCGGGACAATCCTTCTGCTGGTCGGCGCGTACACGATGTACGTGGAGAACGAGGACGCCCAGCCCAGCGCGGAAGGGCCCACCGCGCCTCAGGTGAGCCTCCAGCCGATCCAACCACCTCGCGATGAGATCCCCGACGGCTTCGAGAAGTTCTTCGAAGATGGTGGTGGAGCCGTCACGGTCACCGGGGACCCGCTCAAGCTCGCGGGGACTGGCACCGTGGTCCATGACGTGACGATCACCCTGACATCCGACGGTCCGATGAAGTACGTCTACCGGACCCAGCATGGCGACACCGCAGTTCGAGTGGCCAATCGCCAAACGTCCGTCAACTACAAGCTGCGGGGCCCGCGAGCCGTGGCGCAGGCGTATGTCCAGCAGCTCGACGGGGCGTCATACGCGACCTGCTCGATCTCGATTGATGGAGAGCGCGTGAGCACGGCAACTGCCAAAGAGACATATCAAGTCGTCGTCTGCACCGGCTGATCACGCACGGGGTTCCAAACGGGCGGACACCGCGACCGCGACCATCGCCGTCAGCATCGCCAACACGAACACCAGGACATAGCCAGTCATCGCGTGACTCGTGAGCATCATCGCGAACGCGACGCTACCGATCGCCAGCACGATTGACTGAACCGCCGCATCGCTGGTCTGCATCGCGGCACTGTTGACGCCCTGCTCGCCTGGCGCTGAGTGGTCGAGCAGCAGTACGCCGAGCGTTGAAGCCGCCATTCCCATCCCGAGCCCGCCGATGCTCCAGATCGCCGCGATGACCATGACTGGCACCCCGTCGACCAGGCTCAATGCTCCGGCAGCCGTGCCGACCAGCACGCATACCGCGCCGACCCTGACCCTCAACACCTTGGATGAGAGTGCGGGGACGTTGGCTGCCATCCACGAGCCGGAGAACCACAGTACGGCGGCACTGGTCAGGAGAAGACCCGCCTGCGAAACGCTCAGTCCACGATGCTCGACGAGCGAAAGCGGGACGTATGTCTCGGCCCCGAAGAACGCAGCGCTCAGCAAGCTCCGCGTGGCGATGACACTAGGCAGACCCCGACGCCCCAGCCATGTGCCGCGAGGAAGGAGCCGAGGGCCATACACAAACGTCAGCGCGAACCCGGCAACCAGCAACGCGGGCCACACGACGAACCCGCGTTGACCTGCAACGCTCACGCCGAGGATGCCGGTCGCGGTCAACGTGGCCCACCAGACGCGTCGGTGGGCGCTCTTGTCACCGTGATCGCCCTTGACGCGCCGGACGGCGTCCCAGAACAGCGCCACTGAGCCGACCGCGATCACCGGAACGCTGAGGAACACCCAGCGCCAGCCCACCTGATCCGCGATGAATCCAGCGATCACCGGTCCGACCAGCCCTGGCAGGAGCCACGCACTCGTCATCACGGTCCAGACACGGGCACGCATCTCGTCGGGAAACACGCTGCCGATGACGACGTAGAGGCCGACGCCCACGAAACCGCTGCCGAGGCCCTGGATGCAACGCCCCAGGAGGAACACCTCCATGTTGGGAGCCAATCCGGCAACCACAAGGCCAAGTACGAAGATCCCCACTCCGGCGAGCAGCCCCGGGCCGGGCCCTTGGCGATCGATCATCGGACCCGCGATCGCCATCGTGATGACGGCGATCGCAGTGGGCGCCGCAAAGGCGAGGGCGTACAGACTCAGTCCATCGAGGTCCTTGGCGACGACGGGCATGACTGTGGCGACCGCCAGCGACTCAAACGCAATGAGGAAAGCCAGAGCGAAAATCCCCGCGACAACTCGTCCGTACGGGCCCAGCCACAGGCGTTCACGCGGCTGAACGTCGACCGTCACAGTCGTGCGTCCGGTACGAGCACGACTTTGCCATGGGTACGTCGTTCGACCAGGTCGAGGTGCGCCGCCGCCGCGTCGGAGAGCGCGTACTGCGATCCGACCAGCGGCACCCGCGAACCGTCGGCCGCCTTGGCGAGTGCCTCTTCCTCGAGCGAGCGCAGCCCGCCGGGGCGAGCCATCATCTGCGGACCGAGCATCATGCTCACGGCGCGCTCCGGGTCGTCGTACGTGGTGGGCTCGTCGCCGTGCCAGCCGTACTGCATCATCCGACCGCCGGGCGCGAGCAGCCCGAACGCCTCGTCGGCCGCCTTCCCGCCGACGCCGTCGAAGACCAGCGTTGCCAGGTCGCCGCCAAGCTTGCGACGAACGACATCGGCCCAGCCGTCGATGCGGTAGTCGACCGCCATGGCAGCTCCCTGCCCACGGGCGATCGCAATCTTGTCGGCACTTCCGGCCAGGGCGATCGAGGTCGCGCCGACCTCGTTGACGGCCTGGATCAACAGGACCCCGAGGCCACCGGCCGCCGACGTGATCAGCACGACGTCGTCTGCGTGGATCGGCGCCTGGTCGAGAATGCCGGCCGCGGTCCTTCCTGTGCCTATAGCAGCAACCGCAGTGGCGTACGACAGCCCACCGGGGATCTCGTGAAGGCTGCTGACCTCGGCAATCGCCTGCTCGGCGTATCCGCCGCTGGCCATCCCGAGGTGTGCCACGACGCGCTCACCCAGCCAGGACTCATCGACGCCCTTGCCCACGGCCTCGATCACTCCAGCGACCTCGCGCCCGGGTGTCATCGGCAGCTCGAGCGGCTTGTGCATCGCGCTGGTGAAGCCGGCCCGCAACGACGTGTCGATGAAGTGCACGCCACAGGCCACCACCGCGATGAGCACCTGACCCTCACCCGGCTCGAGGTCCTTGACCTCCTCGTAGCGCAGCACCTCTGGTCCGCCGAGCTCGTACTGCCTGATCGCGTGCATGCTTCTCCTCATTAGTTGCGGATCCCAACTCCACAACCTCAACTTCAGTTGAGGTCAAGCCCGCCACGCAAACTGTCGATCGCGGGTGGCAGGCTGGATTCGTGACGAGCAATGAATCCCGCGCCGAGGATCACCGCGCCTCGTTCGTCGCAGGAGCCAAAGCCGGCATTCCGTACGCCGCCGTAGGACTCCTGCTGTCGGCATCATTCGGTGTCATCGCCCGAGACGCGGGCTTCTCGGTCGCGGCCGCCATCATCATGTCCGCCATCGTCTTTGCAGGTTCGGCCCAGTTCACTGCCGTCGCGATCCTGGTCGGCGGGGGCACGGCAGGAGCGGCGATTGCCGCCGCAGCACTCATGAATTCCCGGTTCCTCCCGATGGGCATTGCCCTCGGTCCGTCGTTGCCCGGTCCCCCGGCCCTCCGTGCCGCCCAGGGTCAGACGGTCGTCGATGCCTCGTGGGCGATGGCCAGTCGCGGCGACGGCACCTTCGATCGATGGTTCCTGTTCGGCTCGACCGCTCCGCAGTACGTCTGCTGGGTCACCGGGACCACGCTCGGCGCGTTTGGCGGCGAACTGCTCGGCGACACGTCACGGTTCGGTCTCGACGCGATCTACCCGATGTTCTTCCTCGCACTGCTGATCTCCGAGATCAAGAACCGGCGCGCGGCGGGTATTGCTCTCGCCGGCTCCGTCGTCGCCCTGGCGCTGGTCGAGGTCACCCCGGCTGGTGTGCCCGTGCTGGCCGCGAGCCTGGTCGCGCTCTGGGGTCTTCGCCAGACCAGGAGAACCTCATGACGAGCACGATCTGGTGGACCATCGCTGGCGCCACCGTCGTCACAGCTCTGATCAAGGGGTTCGGCCCGGTCGTGATGGGTGGCCGCGAGCTGTCGCCCCGCATCAACGGCGTCATCATGCTGATGGCTCCAGCCCTCCTCGCCGCACTGGTCGTCACGAGCATCCTCGCCGACGGCGACCAGCTTCATGTCGGAGCCGACTTCGTAGGAGTCCTCATTGGTGGCGCGCTGATGATCTGGACCCGCGCGGGCGTACTCACAGCTGTCCTGGTCGCAGCAGGCGTGACCGCGGCGATTCGCTTCTTCGGCTGACCAGACCTCAAGTAGCGTTCAGGTCATGAGCAACGCTTCTCTGCGCCATCGCGAGCTGACGCCCGGCGAGACAGCCGAACGATCCGGCGTTGCTGTCTCAGCCCTCCACTTCTACGAGCGCGAAGGCCTGATCACCAGTCGGCGCACGGCCGGCAACCAACGCCGCTATCACCGTGACGTGCTCAGGCGCATCGCATTCATACGCGTCTCGCAGAGCCTCGGCATCTCGCTCGCCCAGATCGAGGAGGCGCTCTCCTCCCTCCCGAGCGCAAGGACACCAACCAAAGCCGACTGGGCTCGTCTCTCGGCTCGCTGGCGCCCTGAGCTCGACGCCCGGATCGATCAGCTCGAGCGCCTGCGGGACACGTTGGACGGCTGCATCGGCTGCGGCTGCCTGTCGCTCAAGAGCTGTGCGCTCTACAACTCTGATGACGGACTGGGCGGCAACGGCTCGGGTGCCCAGAGACTGGTTCGCCGGGTCGGCTGAACCACTCGACGTACGACCACTCAGCCCTCTACCTTCTGGGGCAGGGGTTTGAGGAGGAGCGATGGCCGGCAGAGATGCGCTCGGGCCCGTTGACGTCGATGACCAGACCCTGGCCGAGATGCTGTCCGCCGATGGCATCGTCGAGTCCCAGGTCGATGATGTCGACTACGGACTCACGACTCTGACCACCGGTGAACGCTGGTGGGTCAGCGGAACCGCTCGACAGGACGGCGCGGACGTACCGTTCCGACTGTTCGTCAAGGTGGTGCAGTCCGCGCTCAGATCGCCCGCCATGGCCGACATTCCTCCTCAGTTCCACACGATGATTGCGGATGCTCTTCCCTGGCACGTCGAGCCCAATGCCTATCGGAGTGACCTGGCGCGGCGCGTGCCGGATGGAATGCGCATTCCTCATGCCTATCGGGTTGCCGAGGTCGACGACGAGTCTTGCGCGCTGTGGCTCGCCGCCGTGGAGCACGACGAAAGCCCCTGGGACCTCGATCGATATCGCGACGCGGCAGCCATGCTCGGCCGGTTTGCCGGCTCAGCCGAAGTGGCCGCGATGGACCACGAGCTCACGCACCCTGCCAGGCCGCAGCAAGCGCGCACCTACTTCGACAAGCGGCTGACGGACCAGTTCATCAGCTCCTACGAGGAAGGTGGGGTCTGGCATCACCCCGCCGTCGCAGCCCACTTCGATGACGCGCTGCGGGCTCGACTCATGTCGCTGATCGCGGCTGCCCCGGCGCTCATCGACGAGATCGAGACGCTCCCCTTGCTCAACGCGCACGGCGACGCGGCTCCACAGAATCTCCTCGTGGTGCCGAACGGATTCTGTGTCATCGATTGGGGTTTCTGGTGTCGATCGGCTCTCGGATTCGACTTGAGTCAGCTGGTCTACAGCGAAGTCGACCTCGATCGCTCCGACGCTTCAGCATTCCGCGACATTCAAGCGGCCTCGCTCATCGGCTATCGGGAAGGGCTCGCCGACGAAGGGGTCGAGATTGGCGAGGCTGAGCTCAAGCGCGCCCACACCATCCAGCTGGCCATCGCGCACGGCATCTCATCAGTCCCACTCGATCGGCTCGGCGGCGAACCATCAGCCGTCAACGCGAGCGCGCGAGCACGGTCGACTGTCCTCAAGTACGTGCTGGACGACCTCGGGTTGTGATTCAGCCGAGGTCGAGAGCGAGCAAATCGTCCTCGGTCTCACGTCGCACGATCACGCGCGCTTCGCCATCGCGTACGGCGACAACTGCGGCCCGTGGCACGTGGTTGTAGTTGCTCGCCAGCGAGCGGCAGTAGGCGCCAGTGCCGGGTACGGCAAGCAGGTCGCCTGCCTTGACGTCGCCCGGCAGGAACTCGTCCTTCACGACGATGTCGCCGGATTCGCAATGCTTGCCGACAACGCGGCTGAGCACCGCCGGCGCATCCGACGCTCGCGAGGCGAGGGTGCAGGAGTAGTCGGCGCTGTAGAGCGCGGGACGGATGTTGTCGCTCATGCCACCATCGACCGACACGTAGCGACGTGACGCCCCGCCATCGAGAGCAACCGTCTTGGTCGTACCGACCTCGTACAGCGTGAACGTCGATGGTCCGGCGATGGCCCGACCTGGCTCGATCGAGAGCTGAGGCACCTCGATGCCCATCGCAGCGCATTCGTCGTCGACGATCTTGAGCATGCCGCGGGCGAGATCCTCGGGCGTCGAGGGATCGTCCTGCGTCGTGTAGGCGATGCCGAAGCCGCCTCCCA
>JAKFCR010000362.1:0-4721 GCA_036676545.1 Aeromicrobium sp.
GACCAGAAGTTCATGAATGACTTCAAGCACTACTGGGCGATGCTGGCGTTCTCGACGCAACACTTCGGCAAGCGGGTCATGAGCCCCGACTTCGACAAGACCCTCACCGATCCGTTCACGCGCGGACTAGCCAAGACGTTCAAGCGCAACGCCTGGCGTACGCCTGCTGCGATCCGGGGCCTGAGGCGTTCGTCGCAGATCTATCACCAGGCCTTCGTCGACGTCGACGTGATCCTGTCGCCGACGCTCGCGTACGTCACGCCCGAGTTGGGTCACCTGTCCCCCGCCGTCGACTTCCCGGTCGTGTTCGAGCGCCTCATCCAGTACGCCGCGTTCACGCCGCTCAACAACGCCTCAGGTGGTCCGGCGATCTCGCTGCCGCTTGGCCGTTCGTCTGCCGACATGCCGATCGGCATCCACATCTCGGCCGATCACGGTGACGAGCAGACCCTGCTGGAGATCGCCTACGAGCTCGAGGCTGCCCAGCCCTTCGCCCGCATTCAAGGTTGATCCAAACCCCCGGTGGTTGAGTAGCCCGAGGAACGAGGGCGTATCGAAACCTCGTAAGACGGAGTTCCAGCGCGAGCATTCGTTCTCACCCCGGTTTCGATACGCTCGTACCTCGCTACTCAACCAACGAGATGGCGGCTCAGCGCCAGTGCTGGTGGCCTGACGGGCCTTCGTACGGCTGACCGTCGACGGTGACGCCCGAGCCATCGGAGACCAGGCCGATGCGGGTCCAACCTTTCGGCAGTGTCGTCTCGGAGCTGAACGTGGCGACCAGCGCGTAGTCGTCGCCGCCCGTGAGCATGAATGCCATGCCGTCGGCGCCGAGGGCTTCGCCGACCGTCACGACCGGTTCGGGAAGCGTGAAAGCTGACGAGGTCACGTCGATGGCGACTCCACTGGACTCGGCGATGTGACCGAGGTCAGCGAGCAGCCCATCACTCACATCCGTCATCGCCGTCGCTCCGGCATTCGCAGCCTGCGGTCCGGCCGCGTACGGCGGGCTGGGGATCCGGTGCGCTTCAACGGCCGCCCTCGGCGACCGGAAGCCGCGACTGAGCGCGGCGAAGCCGGCACCGGCAAGACCGAGCTGGCCCGCAAACGCGACAACGTCGCCAGGCAGTGCACCATCGCGACGCACTGGTCGTATGGCGTCGCCGAGCGCGGTCACTGCAAGGATGATCAGGTCGGACGCCGTGACGTCACCACCAACGATGTGTGCGCCGATCTTGGAGCATTCCTCCTCGAACCCACGCACCATCTCGACAGCCCAGGAAACCGGCAGGTCAGCAGGAGCGCCGAAGCCGATCGTCAGTCCCGTGGCGACACCGCCCATGGCGTTGATGTCCGAGAGGTTGCACGCAGCCGCCTTGCGACCAATCTCGTAGGGGCTCGACCAGTCGCGGCGGAAGTGCCGGTTCTCGACCAGCAAGTCGGTCGAGACGAGGACGTTGCCGTCGCTGGTCGCCAGGTGTGCGGCGTCATCGCCGGGCCCGATCAACACATTCCTGCTGGTGCCAATGCCCTTGCGGATCAGCTCGATCAGCCCAAACTCGCCGACCTCACCGACTGTCGGTTCCCCACCTGCACCAGAGTCCATAGGGGCATTGTGGCGCAGGTAGCGGGTCGGACGCGGGACGCATCGGATACCGTGGCAAGTCTCGCCCCCACGAAGGAGTTCACGATGGCTGTTCAGGCCTACATCCTCGTCCAGACCGAGGTCGGCAAAGCGGCCGATGTCGCCCGGGCGATTGCTGACATAGAGGGCGTCACGATGGCCGAGGACGTCACCGGCCCGTACGACGTCATCGTCCGCGCCGAGGGCGCCAGCGTCGATGAGCTCGGCGCCATGGTCGTCACCAAGGTGCAGGGCGTTCCCGGCATCACGCGCACGCTGACCTGCCCGATTGTGCGCATCTGAGGCGTGAAGCGACTCCTACCCGCGCTGCTGTTGCTCGCGGGGTGCAGCTCGGGGCTCGTGGTCGACACCTACCCCACAGCGCCTGACACCGAGGCTGACTGCAAGGCCTTGTATGCCGATGGCGCGCAGAAGGTTGCGGGTCAGAAGCAGGTGCTCGTGAAGGGCTCGAAGGCGACGGCCTGGGGCGATCCGGCGATCATCCTGCGCTGCGGCGTGACCAAGCCCGAGGCGCTGCTGTCGACCTCACGTTGCGACATGGTCGCGGACGTCGGCTGGTTCACCGAGGAGATCGCCGACGGCTACCTGTTCACGACGATTGGCCGCCGGTTCTACATCAGCGTCGAGGTGCCAGCCGCGTACGACCCAGCCGCCGACGCGCTGGTCGACATCGCGCCCTCCGTGCTGAAGCACGACCCGGTGGTCAAGGACTGCGTCTAGCGGAGCCCGGTGTCGCGGTTGAGCGCCAGCTGGATCAGCCGATCGACGAGCTCGGGATAGGGCACACCGCTCGCCTCCCACAGCAGCGGGAACATCGAGAACGGGGTGAATCCCGGCATCGTGTTGATCTCGTTGATGATCAGTCCGTCGGACGTGTCGAAGAAGTCGACGCGGGCCAGGCCTTCAGCACCGATGGCCTCGAACGCCTGCACCGCGTACGCACGGATGCGGTCGCTCAACGTCGTCGAGATGTCGGCCGGCACGATGTTGACGCTGGTGCCGTCGAGGTACTTCGCCTCGAAGTCGTAGAACTCATGGTTGGACTCTTGGGCGACCGTGATCTCGCCGACCACGCTGGCGATGGGTGTGCCGTCGGGCTGCTGCATGACAGCGCACTCGAGCTCACGCTTGTTCTTGGCGGCTGCCTCGACGACGACCTTGGGATCGAAGTCCTGCGCCTTGTGGATCGCGACGTCGAGCTCGTCCCACGAGTCGACCATCATCACGCCGGAGCTGGATCCCGCGCGAGCGGGCTTGACGAACACCGGCAGGCCGAGCGCCTTGATCCGGGCGATCACGCGATCGTGCTGGCTCTTCCACTGCCACGGCTGGACGGTGACGTACGGGATCTGCGGCAGGCCGCCGGCCGAGAACACCGTCTTGGTGAACGGCTTGTCCATGCCGACGGCACTGGCGAGCACGCCGGCACCGACGTAGCGGACGTTCGCCATCTCGAGCAGACCCTGGATCGTGCCGTCCTCGCCCCACGGTCCATGGAGCAGGGGGAACGCCGCATCGAAGTCGTGCAAGCCCTCCCACGTGAAGGCCGGCATGTCGTCGCGTACGGACGGCAGCGTGCCGGGCTCGAGGTCAGGCCATTCGGCCGTCTCGGACACCCAGTCACCCTCGCGGGTGATGCCGATCGGCTGTACGTCGTACTTGTCGCGATCGATCACCGCCAGCACCTCGCGCGCTGTCAGGCACGAGACGCCATGTTCGCTGGAACGACCGCCAAAGATCACTGCCAAGCGGGGCTTGTCGACTGAAGGGTCCATCGAGAGGCTCATTGCCGAACAAGATACCGGTCAGTGCCACAATGGAGCGCATGCACGGACACGATCTCTCGCCCTCGACCATTGCGGTCGGCGCGGGAAGGCCAAACCGCGTGCCAGGGGGCCCGCTCAACGCACCGATCACGCTCGCCAGCGCGCTGGTCCCGGGTGGTCAGTCCGAGTACGGACGCCACGGCAACCCGACCTGGGACTCGTTCGAGCAGGTTCTCGGTGCACTCGAAGGTGGACGAGCGCTCGCATTCGCGTCAGGCATCGCCGCCACCTCCGCACTGTTCGACCTCGTGCCTGCCAAGTCTGTGGTTGTCGCCCCACGAGGCGCCTACCACGGCACCGTGGGCCAGCTGAAGGAGCGCGCACGTCGCGGTCAGATCGAGCTGCGCCTGGTCGACATGGACAACACCGCGGAGATCATCGCCGCGTCCGAGAGCGCAGCGCTCGTCTGGATCGAGTCACCGACCAATCCGGGCCTGCAGATCGCCGACATCGAAGCCATCACCCGCGCAGCCGCCAAGGCCGGCACTGCGGTGGCTGTCGACAACACGTTCGCCACTCCCCTGCGCCAGCGTCCGCTCGAGCTCGGCGCCGACTTCGTCGTCCACTCGGCGTCCAAGCTGCTGTCAGGACACAGCGACGTAGTGCTGGGCGCGATCGTCACCAACAGCGACCGCGCTCACAAGGCCATCGAGCAGCGCCGGTCGACGCTCGGCGCCATCCCCGGCGCCATGGAGACCTGGCTCGCTGCGCGCGGCATACGTACGCTCCACGTGCGTCTCGACCGCGCTGAGGCCAATGCCAAGGAGCTGCACAAGCGGCTGTCCGCGCATCGGCTCATCAGCTCGTCGCGCTATCCCGGCTTCGGCACGATCATCGCCCTCGAGGTCGTCGGCGGCCCGCAGGTCGCACAGAAGATGACCGAGCAGAGCGACATCATCACGTACGCCACCAGCCTCGGCGGCGTCGAGTCGACCTGGGAGCGCCGTCGCCGTCATGCAGAGGAGTCGGAGTCAGTACCTGAAGGTCTGATTCGCCTCTCGGTCGGCATCGAAGACGTTGAGGACCTCTGGATCGACATCCAAAACGTCCTCGCCGCGACGAACTAAAGCGAGCCCTCCGGCGCACGTGGTTTCGATACGCCCTCGTTCCTCGGGCTACTCAACCACCGAGTAATCGCTACCCACCTGTTGGTTGAGTAGCGAGGAACGAGCGTATCGAAACCTCGTGAGGTCTCAGGCTTGCTAGACCTTTTCGGGTTTGGCTTGCCTGCTGATCAGGGCTGATACGAG
>JAKFCR010000363.1:0-2279 GCA_036676545.1 Aeromicrobium sp.
GCCGAGGTCCAGGCGATCATCTCGGCGCTCGGCACGGGTGTGCACGAGGACTTCGACATGGCCAAGCTGCGCTATCACAAGATCGTGCTGATGGCCGATGCTGACGTCGACGGCCAGCACATCTCGACGCTGCTGCTGACCCTGCTGTTCCGGTTCATGAAGCCGCTGATCGATGCCGGCCACGTCTACCTCGCGCAGCCGCCGCTCTACAAGATCAAGTGGAGCAACTCGACCGACGAGCTGGCCTACTCCGACCGCGAGCGCGATGCGCTGCTCGAGTCGGGTGCCGCCGAGGGCAAGCGCCTTCCGAAGGAAGTCGGCCAGCAGATCCAGCGCTACAAGGGTCTCGGCGAGATGAACGACCACGAGCTGTGGGACACCACGATGGACCCGGCCAACCGCATCCTGCGACAGGTGACGCTCGAGGACGCCGCGATGGCCGATGAGATGTTCACGATCCTGATGGGTGAGGACGTCGAGCAACGACGGGCCTTCATCCAGCGCAACGCCAAAGACGTACGTTTCCTCGACATCTGATCTGACAGGGATCCTTCATGACTGAGACAACCCCTCCCGAGCACGACCGGATCGAAGGCGTTGAGCTGCAGGACGAGATGCAGCGCTCGTACATCGACTACGCGATGAGCGTGATCGTGTCGCGGGCCCTGCCCGACGTACGCGATGGCCTGAAGCCGGTGCACCGCCGCGTCCTCTACGCGATGTTCGACGGTGGCTACCGACCCGATCGCGGATTCTCCAAGTGCTCGCGCATCGTCGGTGACGTGATGGGTCAGTACCACCCGCACGGTGACACCGCGATCTACGACACCCTCGTACGTCTGGCTCAGCCGTGGGTCATGCGAGCCCCGATGATCGACGGCCAGGGCAACTTCGGTTCGCCGGGCGACGATGGCGCTGCCGCCATGCGATACACCGAGTGCCGCCTCGCTCCCATCGCGATGGAGATGGTGCGCGACATCAACGAGAACACCGTTGACTTCCGCCCCAACTACGACGGCCGTTCGCAGGAGCCGACGGTCCTTCCGGCCCGCATTCCCAACCTCTTGGTCAACGGTTCGGCCGGTATCGCGGTCGGCATGGCGACCAACATCCCGCCGCACAACCTGGTGGAGGTTGCCGAAGGCGCCCAGTGGGCACTCGCCAACCCCGACGCCAGCAAGGAAGAACTTCTCGCGGCACTGCTCGAACGGATCAAGGGCCCCGACTTCCCGTCAGACGCGTTGATCGTCGGCACCAAGGGCATCGAAGACATGTACTTGACCGGCCGCGGCTCGGTCATGATGCGCGCCATCGTGTCGATCGAAGAAGACACCAAGGGCCGGATCCAGCTCGTCGTCACAGGTCTGCCCTATCAAGTCAACCCCGACAACCTGATGCGCAAGATCGCCGAGCTGGTCAACACCGGTCGCATCCAGGGCATCTCCGACCTTCGTGACGAGACATCGTCGCGCGTCGGCCGCCGCATCGTGATCGAGATCCGCAAGGACGCGGTCGCGCGGGTCGTGCTCAACAACCTCTACAAGCACACCGAGCTGCAGACCAACTTCAGCGCCAACATGCTGGCTCTGGTTGACGACGTACCTCGTACGTTGACGCTCGACCAGTTCGTCAGCCACTGGATCAACCACCAGATCGAAGTCATTCAGCGCCGCACTCAGTACCGCCTCGACGAAGCTGAAGCACGCGCGCACATCTTCCGCGGTCTCGCGAAGGCACTCGATGCCCTCGACGAGGTCATCGCACTCATTCGCCGCAGCCCGACAGTGGCGGAGGCACAAGCAGGACTCATCAAGCTGCTCAAGATCGATGAGCTCCAGGCCAATGCAATCCTCGAGATGCAGCTGCGACGTCTGGCGGCACTTGAGCGCCAGAAGATCATGGACGAGCTGGCCGCTCTTGAGGAGAAGATCGCCGACTTCAAGGACATCCTCGCCAAGCCCGAACGCCAGCGTTCGATCGTCTCCGAAGAGCTTGCCGCGATCGTTGACAAGTTCGGCACTCCTCGCCGCTCACAGATCATCCCCGCGGATGGCGACCTCTCGGACGAGGATCTCATCCCGGACGAGGAAGTCGTCGTCACGATCACCAAGGGCGGCTACGCCAAGCGCACCAAGACTGACCTCTACCGGGTGCAGAACCGCGGCGGCAAGGGCGTACGCGGTGCCGCGTTGCGTGGCGACGACATGGTCAACCACATGTTCTCGACCACCAGCCACCACTGGATCCTGTTCTTCACAACGGCTGGTCGGGTCTATCGG
>JAKFCR010000364.1:0-3426 GCA_036676545.1 Aeromicrobium sp.
TCAAGCAGACGCCCATGGCGACTCGTTTGGCCCAGGGTCCTCTGGAGACTGAGACCGGCACGGTAGGCGATCCACTTGCCTTCGACCGCGACGCATCCTGATCGGGTGCTGACCGCGGCGGTGAGTGTGAAAGCTGATGTGACAAGCCGCTGATCGTCGTCAACACCCTGGCGCGTGGCGCTGGGGATGACCGAAGGCTTTAGGCCCGCTTGCGGGCCGCAGACGTGTCCGGATCGATTTCGATCGGCCCGGGCGAAGGAGAGCACATGCTCGACGACAACGAATCAACTACCGAAGCAACATCCGAAACCCCTCCCGCCCGACGCCGCGCCGCTGGCCGTCCCGCTGGACCGCCGGCCGCCGTGAGCTTCGCGCCGCCTGAGGCACCCAAGAAGAAGGCACCGGCGAAGAAGACCGCTTCGACCGACGAGCCAGTCGACGATGCTCCTACTGCCAAGAAGGCCGCAGCCAAGAAGGCGCCGGCAAAAAAGGCGGCCGCCAAGAACGACGATGCGGAAGAACCCACGAAGCCCGCAGCGTCGTCAACCGCCGCCATGTTCAAGGCGCCCGAGCCCGGTCTCGCGCCGGCTCGCCCCAAGCCCGCGCCCGCCGAGTCGCAGAACGATGACAACGACGGCGACGACGATGACGATCCCAACGCACCCAAGCGCCGCCGCCGCAGCCGTGGAGGTCGCCGCCGCAGCAAGGGTGCAGGCGACGACAACGCCAGCGATGACGACAACAACGATGAAGACGGCGACGACAACGACTCCGAAGATGACGGCAACGGCAACACCCGCCGCCGCCGTCGCCGCGCCCGCGCGGGTGAAGGTGTCGACGGATCGCCCGACGATCCCGAGAACACAGTCGTCCGCGTACGCAGTGGTCGCACCGCCGAGGACGAGATCACCGGAGTAGCCGGATCCACTCGTCTGGAGGCGAAGAAGCAGCGCCGCCGCGAGGGTCGCGAGGCCGGACGCCGTCGTGCTCCGATCGTGTCGGAGGCCGAGTTCCTCGCCCGTCGCGAGTCGGTCAAGCGCGAGATGGTCGTACGTCAGCGCGACGACTACACGCAGATCGCTGTCATCGAGGACAACGTGCTCGTCGAGCACTACGTGGCCCGCGAGTCGCAGGTCTCGATCATCGGCAACGTCTACCTCGGCAAGGTGCAGAACGTGCTGCCGAGCATGGAAGCTGCCTTCGTCGACATCGGAGCGGGCCGCAACGCCGTGCTCTACGCCGGTGAAGTCGACTGGACCACGCTCGGCAACGGCAAGGCTCGCAAGATCGAGGACGCCCTGAAGCCCGGCCAGACGATCCTGGTGCAGGTCTCCAAGGACCCCATCGGCCAGAAGGGCGCGCGGCTCACGAGCCAGATCAGCCTGCCTGGCCGCTTCCTCGTGCTGGTGCCCAATGGTCAGACCAGCGGAATCTCCCGCAAGCTGCCCGAGAACGAGCGCACGCGTCTCAAGGCTCTCCTCAAGGAGGTCCTCCCCGAGAACGTCGGCGTCATCGTCCGTACGGCCGCTGAGGGTGCGACTGAGGACCAGCTGACCCGCGACGTCACCGCGCTGACCGCACGCTGGGAAGACATTGAGCGCAAGGTCACTGCCGGCAAGGCACCCGACCTGCTCTACTCCGAGCCCGATCTGATGATCAAGGTCGTCCGCGACCTGTTCAACGAAGACTTCAACGGTCTCATCGTCGAAGGCGCCGACGCCTGGGACATGATCAAGGGCTACATCGACCACGTCGCTCCCGATCTCGCGGAGCGCGTCACGCGTTACGACAACGCCGACGTTGATGCGTTCACGTCCTACCGACTCGATGAGCAGATCCACAAGGCTCTCGAGCGCAAGGTGTTCCTGCCGTCCGGTGGATCGCTCGTCATCGACCGTACGGAAGCCATGACGGTTGTCGACGTCAACACGGGCAAATACACCGGTTCGGGCGGCAACCTCGAAGAGACCGTCACCAAGAACAACCTCGAAGCCGCAGAAGAAGTCGTACGCCAGCTGCGTCTGCGTGACATCGGCGGCATCATCGTCGTCGACTTCATCGACATGGTCCTCGAGAGCAACCGCGAGCTGGTGCTGCGGCGTCTCGTCGAATGCCTCGGCCGTGACCGTACGCGCCACCAGGTCGCTGAGGTGACGTCGCTTGGGCTCGTCCAGATGACCCGCAAGCGCATCGGCACGGGTCTGCTCGAGTCGTTCAGCCATGAGTGCGAGCACTGCAACGGTCGCGGCGTCGTGATCGCCGATGCTCCGGTCGAGCCCAAGAAGGAAGAACAGCGTCGTGGTGGCCGTGGTGGCCGTGGCGGCGGGGGCGGCGGCAACGGAGGCGGCAACGGTGGCGGCGGAGGCCGTGGGGGTGCTGCCAATGGCAACACAAACCGTGGTGGCGGTCGCAAGAACGACGACGCCGATGCCAAGGACGACGCCAAGCCGACCAAGGACGCGAAGCCCGACAGCTTGTCGACAGACGACATCAAGCCAGATGTCGCACCCAAGAACGACGCGCCGAAGGCTGAGGCAGCACCCGCTGCTGAGCCTGCTGCGCCGAAGAAGGCAGCGCGCAAGCGTTCGGCATCCAAGCCCGCCGGACCGCCTGTAGTCACCGCCGAAAGCACGTCAGAAACACCCGCTTCAAGCGGTGAGACGAGCCCCGTTTTGACCAGCGAGGGTCAGGCTCCGTAAACTAGTCCCTTGGTGCGCCGTGCGCGCCTTTATCGCGTGTCCTGCCCAACCGCAGGAACGCCCCAGTTGTGGAAATGAGTGAGGATTCCGTGGTGTACGCAATCGTGCGCAGTGGCGGCAACCAGACGAAGGTTGCAGTCGGCGACGTCATCGAGATCGACAAGGTGACGCAGGCCGAAGGTGAGACCGTGTCTTTGACCGCCGTGCTCTTCGTCGATGGCGACGCCGTGACGGCTGACGCCGACTCGCTCGCCAAGGTCAAGGTCACAGCCGAGGTTCTCGGTCTGACCAAGGGCCCCAAGATCATCATCCAGAAGTACAAGAACAAGACCGGTTACAAGAAGCGCCAGGGTCACCGTCAGAAGTACACCCAGGTCAAGATCACCGGAATCAAGAAGTAGGGGACTGACATGGCACACAAAAAGGGCGCAGCCTCTACCAAGAACGGCCGCGATTCAAATGCCCAGCGACTGGGCGTAAAGCGTTTCGGCGGCCAGCTCGTCAACGCAGGCGAGATCATCGTCCGCCAGCGTGGCACGCACTTCCACCCCGGCACCAACGTCGGTCGTGGTGGCGATGACACTCTGTTCGCGCTCTCGGCTGGTGCCGTGGAGTTCGGTCGCCGTCGCGGCCGCAAGGTCATCAACATCGTCCCCGGCACGCCGGCGGACTGACCAGGCGCACACTCACTTCGATGGGGCAGTCCGCAGCAGCGGGCTGCCCCATC
>JAKFCR010000365.1:0-2307 GCA_036676545.1 Aeromicrobium sp.
CGGGCCGCCGACTCGTTGGGTCAGTGGTTGCTGTGGCTCACGATCGCCGGAGTCGCGGCGATCGTCGCCGGAATGCTCCTCAGGGCGTCGTCCGGCAAGAGCTAGGAGCGGCGACCGCGGAGTGCCGCGGGGATTGCCTTCGCCGACGCGATGGTCTTGGTCGGTGCCTTGATCTTCTTGATCGAGTAAATGCCGACGGCAACCAGCAGCAAGGCAAGCAGGAGGTACGCGCCAGTGACGATCAGGAACGCCCAGGCAGCATGCATCCCGGTCATGGTCAGGAAGTACGCAGCGGTGATCGACAGCAGGATGACCATCAGCAGAACGATGAATCCCGCAACGGCGAACAGCCCTGCAGCGAGTCCGCCCGAGATGGCGCTGCTCTTGAGCTCGGATTTGGCAAGTGCGATCTCCGACTGCACGAGCGCGGAGACATCGCGGCTCGCGTCGGCAACCAGACGTCCGATCGTGGGGTCGTCCTGCGCAGAGCTCATACGCAGACCCTACAAGTGCCGCTCACTGCGTGCGCGTTAGTCCTCGTCCTTGGCGGTCTTCATGCCCGTCGAGATCAGGTCCATGACGGACGAGTCGGCCAGTGTCGTGGCGTCACCGACCGTACGGTTCTCGGCGACATCGCGCAGGAGGCGGCGCATGATCTTGCCCGAACGTGTCTTGGGCAGCTCGGCGACAACCAGGATCCGTTTGGGCTTGGCGATCGCGCCGATCTCCTTGGCGACGTGGTTGCGGAGCTCTTGGACGACATCCTCGCCACCGTCTCCCGCCGACTCACGCAGGATCACGAACGCGACAGGCGCCTGGCCGGTCATGTCGTCTGTGGCACCGACGACAGCCGCTTCAGCGACCTTGGGGTGCGACACCAGCGCCGACTCGATCTCGGTCGTCGACAGGCGGTGCCCCGAGACGTTCATGACGTCGTCGACGCGGCCCATCAGCCAGATGTCGCCGTCCTCGTCCTTCTTGGCACCGTCGCCAGCGAAGTACATGTTCTTGAAGCGCGACCAGTAAGTCTCCTTGAACCGCTCGTCATCGCCCCAGATCGTACGAAGCATCGACGGCCACGGCTCGGTGACGACGAGGTAGCCGCCCTCACCGTTTCCGACCGGCTTGCCGGCGTCATCGACGACATCGGCGCTGATGCCGGGCAGGGCGGTCATGGCCGAGCCGGGCTTGCCGGAGGTGACACCGGGCAGCGGGCTGATCATGATCGCACCGGTCTCGGTCTGCCACCAGGTGTCGACAATCGGTGCCTTGTCGCCACCGATGTGCTCGCGGTACCACATGTAGGCCTCGGGGTTGATGGACTCACCCACCGAGCCGAGCAGCCGCAGCGAGCTCAGGTCGAAGTCGGCGGGGATCTGCTCGCCCCACTTCATGAACGTACGGATCGCGGTCGGTGCGGTGTAGAACTGCGTGACCTTGAGGTCCTGGATGATCTCCCACCAGCGACCCTTGTGCGGGGTGTCGGGAGTGCCTTCGTACATGACCTGCGTGACGCCGTTCGCGAGCGGCCCGTAGACGATGTAGGAGTGGCCGGTGACCCAGCCGACGTCAGCGGTACACCAGTAGATGTCGGTCTCTGGCTTGGTGTCGAAGACAGCCCAGTACGTGTAGGTGCAGCCGACCATGTAGCCACCGGTCGTGTGCAGGATGCCCTTGGGCTTGCCGGTCGTGCCGGACGTGTACATGACGTAGAGCGGGTGCTCAGAATCGAACATCTCCGGTGTGTGGTCCGTGGACGACTCATCAACCAGCTCATGCCACCACACGTCGATATCGCTGTTGAAGGCAACGTCCTGCCCTGTACGGCGAACCACAAGGACGTTTTCCACCAATCCCGTGTTGCTGTTGTCGATGTGGATGAGCGCCTCGTCAACGGCGGGCTTGAGCGCAGCGGCCGCGCCGCGCCGGTAGCCGCCATCGGCCGTGATGACCAGCTTCGCCCCGCAGTCGGTGATCCGGCTAGCGAGCGCATCGGCAGAGAAGCCGCCGAAAACTACCGTGTGCGGAGCGCCGAGGCGGGCACAGGCGAGCATCGCGATGACAGCCTCTGGGATCATCGGCAGGTAAATCGCGACCCGATCGCCGGCGACGATGCCGAGCTCCTCGATGGCATTGGCTGCGCGACAGACCTCGTCCTGGAGCTCGGCGTATGTGATGGTGCGAGTGTCGTCCGCCGGCTCGCCGACCCAGTGCAGCGCGACCTTGTCGCCCTTGCCAGCCTCGACGTGGCGGTCGACGCAGTTGTATGACGCGTTGAGCGTGCCGCCGACGAACCACTTGGCGAAC
>JAKFCR010000366.1:0-4910 GCA_036676545.1 Aeromicrobium sp.
GTCGTACGCCTGCCCCGCATCAGCAACTTCACCGATGTGGATGCACTCGGACTGGAGCCGGGAGTCGACGTCGTCTTCGCCTCGGACGTGCGTGCGATCAGCGATGCGGATCTTGTGGTGCTGCCGGGAACGCGGGCGACGATCTCCGATCTCGCCTGGCTGCGGTCCCGTGGACTCGACCGCTCGATCGCCGACCACGCTGCAGCCGGCCGCCCGGTGCTCGGCATCTGTGGCGGTTTCCAGATGCTCGGCCGCAGCGTCTTTGATCCCGAGGGAGTTGAGGGATCCGCGGGTGCCAAGGTCGACGGGTTGGGCATGCTCGACGTCGAGACGACGTTCGCTGCCGAGAAGGTGCTGCGACTGCCGAGCGGGTCTGCCCTCGGAGCTGCGGCGTCTGGCTACGAGATCCACCATGGCCGGATCACGCGTGGCAACGCCGAGGAGTTTCTTGGCGGCGCGCGCTCCGGCAACATCTTCGGAACTATGTGGCACGGGAGCCTCGAGTCGGACGAATTCCGCCGGGCCTTCCTCGCTGAAGCGGCAGGCCTGGCCGGTCGTACGTACGAGCCGTCGAGCGTGAGCTTCGGTGAACGTCGTGAAGCGCGCCTGGATCTGCTGGGCGATCTGGCCGAGGAACGACTCGACGTCGATGCGCTACTGGGCATCGCGATGAATGGCGCTCCATCCGTACCGACATTGGCTCCGGGCGCATGACAGTCCTGGTGCTCGGCGGCACAGGCGAGGCCCGCGAGCTGGCAGTTCTGCTGCAAGACGCTGGCGTTGAGTTCACGTCGTCATTGGCCGGTCGCGTGGCTCGGCCACGATTGCCGGTCGGCGACGTCAAGATCGGCGGATACGGGGGAGTCGACGGGCTGCGTTCCTATCTGGTGGACAACGAGATCTCTGCGGTTGTCGATGCGACGCACCCCTTCGCTACGGGTATGAGCGCCAACGCCCTGGCGGCCTGCTCAGAAGAGCATGTGCCGCTGCTGCGACTCGAACGACCGGGCTGGTCCGACGCGCCCGGCGCAGATCGCTGGCACTGGGTCGATGATCACGACGAGGCAGCAGGGCTGGCGGCAACGCTCGGCGACCGGCCATTCCTGACTGTCGGCCGTCAGTCACTCCACCGGTTCGTAGATGCGCTCACCGGCAAGGCCGCGTTGGTCAGGGTCGTGGACGAACCAGACATCTCGCTGCCGGAGCGCTGGACGTTGTTGCTGAGCCGCGGACCGTACGAGCTCGAGGACGAGCGAGAGCTGATGGCCGACGTCGACGTACTGGTGACGAAGGACTCCGGCGGCAGCTTCACCTGGTCCAAGATGCAGGTCGCCAACGAGCGCGACATTCAGGTCGTGATCGTCAGGCGTGCAGCCGTCCCGGCCGAGGTCGAGGTGGTCAGCGACGCTGACGCGGCCGCCGCCTGGGTCGCAGCACAACCGCGACGCTGACCGCCAACGCGGCGAGCCCGACGGCATCCGCAAGGCGTACGGAACGGTCGATGTCCTGCGTCGATGGTCCCGGCCCGTCACCCATGGTCGGACGGTGTTCGACCCGATCCCCGTACGTGTTGGTGCCGCCGAGCTGCACACCCAGGGCGCCGGCGAAGGACGCTTCGACCGGTCCGGCGTTGGGGCTGGGATGTCCGCTGGCGTCGTTGGCCCACGCGGCAAACGCGAGTCGGGGGTGGCCGCCCACGATCGGCGCGAGCACTGCGGCCAGTAGCGCAGCGAGGCGGGCCGGCACGAGGTTGAGGACATCGTCGAGCCGGGCCGAGGCCCAGCCAAAGCTTCGATAGCGGGGACTCAGGTGCCCCACCATCGCGTCGAGGGTGTTGGCCGCGCGATAGGCGACGAGCCCGCTCACGCCACCCACAGCACCAGCGAGCAGGGGAGCGACAACGGCATCCGAGGTGTTCTCTGCAACGGACTCGACCGTGGCGCGAGAGATCTCGTCGGAATCCAGGTGGGACGGATCGCGCCCGACCAAATGCGTGAGCTGTTCGCGCGCAGCAGGCAGATTGTCGTCGTCCAGCCAGGCGTGCACGCGTTCTGCCTCGCGAGACAGTGAGCGACCACCGAGCACGGCCCACGTCGATGCGGCGGTGAGGAGCGTACGAGTGAGCGGCCGCCGAGCGGTCAGACGTTCGGCCACCAGTCCGGCCGCGGCCGTACCGCCAACCAGGATCGACGTGTACGCGATGCCGGCGGCTCGGTCGTCGCGGTACATCCGCTGCTCGAGTCCGCCCGCCACATTGCCGAAGCCGGCGACCGGATGGAAGCGGCTCGGATCGCCGAGGATTCGATCAGCGGCGACGCCCAGAGCGAGCCCAGCGGCGCGTGCGCGCATCAGGCCTCCTCAGGTGCATTTCGTCGTCGGTAAGGTGCCCTTGAGACTAACGAGGTGCGATGAAGGTTCTGATCACGGGCGGCGTACGTTCCGGCAAGTCGTTTCATGCCGAGTCGCTGTTGCTCGCCGAGCCTCACGTCACCTATGTCGCGCCCGGTCCGCCGGCTGATCCGCTGTCGGACCCAGAGTGGGCCCAACGCGTCGCCATCCATCAGAGCCGCCGTCCCGCGCACTGGTCAACGGTCGAGAGCGCAGACCTGGCGACAGCCATCCGGGCGGCCGAGGGCGCGGTGCTGGTCGACTGTCTCGGCACCTGGCTCACGTCGACGATCGACGAGCTCGACGGCTGGGATGGTCTGCGCGAGGACTGGGAACCCGTGCTGTTCGCACGCCTCGACGACACACTGGCCGCGATCTCTGAGCATCAGGGCAACTTCATCGCCGTGACCAATGAGGTCGGTATGAGTGTCGTCCCGGAGCACCGTTCGGGCCGGGTCTTCCGCGACCTGCTCGGGACCGTCAACCAGCGAGTCGCCGAGGAGTGCGAAGACGTGCTGCTGGTTGTCGCCGGGCGGGTGCTGACGCTCTAGCTTGCCGCGAGGAGCATGGCCGCGAGGGTGACCTCGATCGCGGCGCCGAACACGTCACCCGTCACCCCGCCGAACCTGCGCACGCAGCGATACGTCAGCGCGGCGCCGGCGACTAGGCCGACACCGGCGACGACGAGACCCTGCCACCACGGCCACCCAGCCCAGTCGAGCACTCCGATGCACAACAGTGCGACGGCGAGCCAGGTGAGCAAAGTGCCCACGCGCCCGACTGTGCCGACGTAGGTCACGGCGAGTCCGTCGACGCGAGCGGCGGGAATGCCGCGGGCGCAGGTGACCGACAGGATCGCCCGCGAGCAGCACACGAGCAGGCCTGCGACGACAGGTCCGCGGGGCGTGCAGAGTACGGCCGAGAGTGCAGCCGCCTGGATTCCGAGCACCAGGACGAGTGCGGCAGCGCCGGCAGGTCCAGCAGTGCCGCCCTTCATCACCTCAAGGGAGCGCTCGCGGTCGTACGAGGCGGTCAGCCCGTCGGCGACGTCGGAGAGTCCATCGAGGTGAAGCGCCCGGCTGCCGAGTACCAGTGCGCCGACAGCGACGAACGCGATCGCCAACGGCGCGAGCTCCAGCTCACGACCTGCCCAGCAGACCAACCCGACGAGCAAGCCGAGGGGGAGGACCGCCAACGGTGCGAGCAGCATCGCTCGTCCGGCGACCTCCCGGTCGACCGCCGTCGGCGGCCGCCACCGCAAGGCGGTCAGCGTGCCGACGGCGAGTCGCCAGGAGTTGATCACATCAAGTCGGCGAGGAGCGCCACGTCGGAGAGCAACAGAGCCGCCGAGCGTACGAGGGGCACCGCGGCGAGGGCGCCGCTGCCTTCGCCGAGACGCATACCGACGTCGAGGATCGGCTCCAGGCCGAGCTTGTCGAGAGCGAAGGACTGAGCGGGCTCGGTTGACCGGTGTCCGGCGGCGAACCACGCGGCTGCTCCTGGAGCCAGTCGATCAGCCATGACCGCGGCTGCGACCGAGATGACGCCGTCGAGCAGCACCGGTACGCCAGCACGCGCGGCAGCGGCCATGAAGCCAGCAGCTGCTGCGAGGTCTGCGCTGCCCAGAGCAGTGAGGGTCTCGATCGGATCAGCCGTACGATCGCCCGCGCGGTCGAGCGCCTGCTGGACGACTGCCATCTTGTGCGCGAGGGCGGTCTCGTCGATTCCGGTTCCGCGCCCGGTGACCTCCATCGCGGGGAGGCCGAGCGAGGCGGCGATCAGAGCCGCAGCAGGAGTCGTGTTGCCGATGCCCATGTCGCCGCTGATCAGCAGCTGTGCGCCGGCAGCGATCTCCTCGGCCGCGATGGTCTCGCCTGCGGCGATCGACTGGAGGGTCTCGTCGGTCGTCAGCGCATCTTCGAGGTGGATCGCACCGCTGCCGCGGCGAACCTTGAACGCGGTGACCTCAGGAGCCACGCCTTCGAGGTCGTCGTCGACGCCGAGGTCGAGCACGCGTACGGAGACCCCGTGCTGGGCGGCAAGGACCGAGACGCCGGCCTTGCCGATCAGGAACGTACGGACCATGGCCGGCGTGATGGCCTTCGGGAACGCCGAGACGCCGTGATCGGAGACCCCGTGGTCGCCCGCAAAGATCACGGCACGGATGCGGTCGACCGGTGCCGGCGGTACGACGCCCTGGGTCGCGGCGACCCATACGGCGAGGTCGCCCAGCTGGCCGAGTGCACCGGGAGGTGTCGCGAGACCGCCAAGACGTTCGGTTGCTTTTGCCGTGATCGCGGCGGACGGCGGGGTGACCGGCGTGTAGGCGTTCACAGGCTGGCCGCCAGGTCCTTGCGGGCCGCGGTGAGCGACTCTTGGGTGTGGAGCTTGCCGATCAAGCCGGTGAGCGCGATGCCGATGACCGCCCAGAGGGTGGCAAGGGTTATCAGCGAGCCGCGGCGGAAGTACCAGAGCGTGTCGGCAGGGAAGTCGCCGATCTCGTTGACGGTCGGCATCAGCTG
>JAKFCR010000367.1:0-4875 GCA_036676545.1 Aeromicrobium sp.
ATAGGGTCAAGGATAGTGGTCAATGGCCAGACGGGAGAATGGTGGCATGACGCGCGACCTGTCCCCGTATGTCGAGCTCGAGCGCTCCGCGTGGGCTGAGCTCGCCGGCGATGCTCCTCAGCCCCTCGACCCTGACGAGATTGAGCGTGTTCGCGGTCTCGGAGACGAGCTGGACCTGGAAGAGGTCCGGCAGGTCTACCTCCCGTTGACGCAGCTGATCAGCCTTCGCGTACGTGCCGCCGCTGGCCTCTACCGGGCAACTGACAAGTTCCTCGGCCGACCCCAGCCCAAGCGCACACCGTTCGTGATCGGCATCGCCGGCTCAGTTGCCGTAGGCAAGTCGACCACCGCACGTTTGATCCAGGAGCTGTTGGCGAAGGCGCCAGGCAACCCGCACGTGGAGCTCGTCACGACCGACGGTTACCTGTTCCCCAACGCCGAGCTGGAACGTCGCGGCATCCTCGATCGCAAGGGTTTCCCGGAGTCGTACGACCGCAAGGCGCTCCTACGGTTCATCATCGACGTCAAGTCAGGCGTCGAGGTCGTGACGGCGCCGGTCTATTCACACCTGACCTACGACCGCACCGACGATGTCGTCACCCTCAAGGCCCCCGACATCGTCATCGTCGAGGGTCTCAACGTTCTGGCCCCAGCCCGCGCACGCGGAGACGGCTCCCCCGGCCTGGCGATCAGCGACTTCTTCGACTTCTCGATCTACGTCGACGCATCCAGCAAGGACATCCGACGCTGGTATGTCGAGCGGTTCCTCACGCTGCGCAAGACGGCTTTCGCCGATCCGGCGTCGTACTTCCACCGCTACAGCGCCCTGACAGACGACGAGGCGGTTACTCGTGCCAGCGAGCTGTGGGACACGATCAACTGGCCCAACCTCCGCGAGAACATCCAGACCACCCGCGGCCGGGCGTCGTTGGTCCTCCGCAAGGGCCCGGATCACCAGGTCGACTGGGTCCGACTCCGCAAGCTCTAGATCGCACGTACGTACTCAGCCAGCCACGCGACCTGGCGGAAACCCATCGCCTCGTTGACGGCGATCATGTGCTGGTTGCTCGCGGCGTTGTAGGTATGGATGCGGCGACGCCCGTCGAGCAGATCCGCGGATTCGTGCATCGTGAACACCTTCAGGGTCAGGCCGAGACCGTGACCGCGGTGTGAGGGCAGCACCAGGGTGTCCCATTGATAGACCTCGACGCTGTCTCTCGGGAAGATCAGCTGGGTGTGGCCCACGACCGATCCGTCACCTGCGATCGCCACGCTGACCTGCGGCACCCGACCCGACTTCTCCCACTTGGCTTCCTCCGATCGGACGCGGGCAGCATCCCAGTGCTCGTTCTCGAGCCCTGAGTCGCCGCTCGGTGCTTCCTGCACCATCAGCCGGCGCACGTCGGCGTACCCGTCAATCAGGTCCTCAGGGCAAGCACCACGCCAGCTGCGAATCTCGTACGCGGGGTCGATCGTGAGCGGAGGCATGCTCGCGGGAAGGAGCAGCTCTCGATGGGCGTCCATGATCTCGAGCGTGAAGCCGGCCTGTTCCGCGAACTGCTTGGCCGGCGCCTCGCGGTCATCGACGCCCCACGCGCCTTCGCACAGCAGCGTCGAACGGTCGGCTTCGGCGCAGGCAGTCGCCAGCGCCTCGACCAGCGCCGTGCCGTGACCTTGGCGACGATGCTCGGGCACCACGAACACCTCGCCGTACGCGAATGTCACGTTGTCCTTGAGCGGCAGCTCAGCCCATGCGCCGCCAACGACCAGCCCATCCTGGTCACGGGCGAGGTGCGCTGTCGTTGCGTTGTACTCGTCCGGCGCCATGTCGAGCGCCATCTCAACCGAGGTGTACGGCTGGTCAAACTCGCGGTTGAACGATCGCACGTACGCGTCATAGAACGCATCGAACACCGATGGGTCGGACGGATCGAAGCGTTCCACGGTGGTCACTCCGTGAGTCTATGAACTGTCGGAGTCATGGAGCAGCATGAGGCCCATGAGCACCAACCACCATCACCGCATCAACTACATCGAGATCGCCGCGACCGACATCCCGCGTGCCAAGCAGTTCTACGCCGACGCGTTCGGGTGGTCGTTCAACGACTATGGGCCCGACTACGCGGGGATCCAGGGCGCCAGCCCAACAGATCCCGAAGTCGGCGGACTCAACCCACAGGGCACACCAAGCCGCGAAGGCGCTCTCGTCCTGCTGTTCTCGAACGATCTCGACGCATCGGTCGAGGCGGTCAAGGCAGCTGGCGGCGAGGTCGTCAACGGTCCCTACGAGTTCCCGGGCGGCCGCCGGTTCCACTTCACCGATCCCAGCGGCAACGAGCTCGGAGTCTGGTCAGAGGGCTAGAGCGGTACGTTCGGGGCGGCTTCCCATTACGAGCGTGGTCCGGGGCCCGGCTGACAAGGCCGAGGAGCGAGGCGCACCGATGTTGTGCGGCGAACGACGAGAACGCCGTCAGGCGGGATTCCGGGGCGCGCGAGGGGGAGCCTCCCCGGACGTGCCGCTCTAAAGCGCGAGGTTGATGCGTACGACCTCGGCGAGGTGTGCTGCCACGCTGGCAGCCTCCTCGTGTGTGGCCGCCTCGACCATGACACGTACGAGCGGCTCGGTGCCCGACTGCCGCAGCAATACGCGACCGGTGTCACCCAGCTTCGCGGAGGCAATCGCGACCTCGCCACGCAGTACGGGGTCCGTGTCGGCACGCGCCTTGTCGACGTCCGGGACGTTGACAAGCACCTGAGGGAGGCGCTTCATGACCGACGCGAGCGAGGCGAGCGACTCACCCGTCGCCAACATACGCGCGGCCACATGCACTGCTGCGAGTACGCCATCACCCGTTGTGGCGTGATCACTCATGATGACGTGACCTGACTGCTCACCGCCGAGGTTGTAGCCGCCACTGCGCATCGCCTCAAGGACGTAGCGGTCGCCGACCGAGGTCTGGATCACGGTGATCTCGGCGGCAGACAGCGCCTGGACGAACCCGAGGTTGCTCATCACGGTCGCCACCACGGTGTCATCGGTCAGTGTGCCTGCGTCCCGGGCGGCGAGCGCCAGGATCGCCAGGATCTGGTCGCCATCGACAACCTCACCCTTGGCGTCGACGGCTAGGCATCGATCGGCGTCGCCGTCGAATGCGAAGCCGGCATCAGCGCCGTGTTCGACGACAGCGGCCTGCAGATCCTCGATGTGGGTCGAACCGCAGTTGAGGTTGATGTTGAGCCCGTCTGGCTCGGCGTGAATCGCGATGACCGTCGCGCCGAGCTCTTCGAACACCTTGGGGCCGGTCTCGTAGGCCGCGCCGTTGGCGCAATCGAGCACGATCGTGAGGCCGTCGAGTCGTCCGGGAGCGGAGGCCACGAGATGTTTGATGTACGCAGCGAGACCTGCGTGACTGTCGCCAATCCGACCGACGCCGTCGCCAATCGGGCGGTCCCACGGCTCTTCCAGTCGCTTCTCGATCTGGATCTCGAGGTCGTCGTCGAGCTTGAGGCCGCCGCGGGCGAGGAACTTGATGCCATTGTCGGGCATCGCGTTGTGGCTGGCGGAGATCATCACGCCCATGTCGGCCTCGAGGAACGCCGTTAGGTAGGCAGCACCGGGCGTGGGTACGACGCCGAGACGGTGAACGTCAACACCGGCAGACGCAAGACCCGCGACCACCGCTGCCTCCAGGAACTCTCCTGAAGCGCGGGGATCGCGGGCTACGACTGCTGTGGGGCGAGTGTCGGCAAAGGCGCCAACTTCGCCGAGGATGTGGGCTGCCGCGACCGCGAGGTCGACGGCAAGCTCGGCGGTCAGATCACGATTCGCGACTCCGCGAACGCCATCCGTGCCAAAGATGCCCACGGGTCCGGCTCAGCGCTTGCTGTACTGCGGAGCCTTACGGGCCTTCTTGAGTCCAGCCTTCTTGCGCTCCTTGATGCGCGAGTCGCGCGTCAGGAGTCCGGCCTTCTTGAGAACGGGGCGGTTGGCCTCTTCGTCGATCTGGTTGAGCGAACGAGCCACGCCGAGGCGCAGGGCGCCGGCCTGGCCGGTCATGCCACCACCGGTGACACGAGCTATGACGTCGAAGCGGTCAACGAGACCTGTCTCGGCGAAGGCTTCCTTGGCAATCTGCTGGTGCAGCTTGTTGGGGAGGTACTCCTCGAGCGGCTTGCCGTTGACGGTCCACACGCCGGTGCCGGGGACGATGCGCACACGCGCAACAGCCTCCTTCCGGCGACCAGTGGCAGCACCCGGAGCAATCGTCGCGGGCTTGTCGGGCGTAGCCGACGACCCAACGGTCTCGGAGGTGTAAGCGACACCCTCTTCGTTGGGTACGAAGTCTTCGGTGTCGTTCTCGGTCACTTCTGCGGTGGTCTCAGTCACGGGTGCTCTTCTTTACTGGGAGATCTGAGTGATCTCGAACGGCTGGGGCTTCTGGGCGCTGTGCGGGTGCTCGGGGCCGGAGTAGACCTTGAGCTTCGTGATCAGCTGATCACCCAGACGGTTCTTGGGGAGCATGCCGCGGACCGACTTCTCGATCGCCTTGCGGGCATCCTTCTCGAGCAGGTCACCGTAGGCGATGGACTTGAGTCCACCCGGGTAACCGCTGTGACGGTAGGCGAGCTTGTCGGTGCGCTTGTTGCCCGACAGAGCCACCTTCTCGGCGTTGATGATGATGACGAAGTCGCCACCGTCAACATGAGGCGCGAAGGTCGGCTTGTGCTTGCCGCGGAGCAGCGTCGCAGCCTGAACGGCGAGACGGCCCAGGACGATGTCCTCGGCGTCGATGACGTGCCACTGACGGGTGATGTCAGACGGCTTGGGGCTGAACGTGCGCACGGCGTGACCTTCTCGTTCTTGGATTGAGTCTT
>JAKFCR010000368.1:0-3340 GCA_036676545.1 Aeromicrobium sp.
CATACTCCCAAACGCGTGGGACGGCGGATCGGCCCGGTTGTTGGAGCAGGTCGGCTTTGCAGCCATCGCAACCACCAGCGCGGGCATCGCGTTCAGCCGCGGTGTCGCGGACGGCGGCATGGATGGGTCGGACATGCTCGACTGCATCGCGCTGATCGTCGAAGCCGTCGAGTGCCCGGTGAGCGCCGACCTCGAGTCCGGCTACGGGGACACTCCTGAGCAGGTCGCCAATACCGTCGCCGCGGCTGGCGCGATCGGTGTGGTCGGCGGCAATCTCGAGGACGCACAAGTGCCCGGCGAGCTGCTGCCGGTCGAAGTGGGCCGCGAACGAATCGAAGCAGCGCGTGCGGCCGCGCCCAAGGGAACCTTCGTGCTGAACGCGCGCACCGACACGTACATGACGGCCCATCCCGACGCTTTCGCCGAGACAATCCGCCGCGCGGAGCAGTACGTCGCGGCAGGCGCCGACTGCATCTTCGTTCCCGGCGTCAGCGATGCCGAAGAGATCGGTCGGCTGACCGAGGAGATCGATGCACCAGTCAACGTCGTCGCTGGACTGGTCGAACCAGTGCTCGACGCTGCCACCCTTCGCAACCTGGGCGTTGCCAGGATCAGCGTCGGCGGAACCCTGACTCGAGCAGCGCTCAGCCTGGTCGACCGCGCCGGGCGCGAGATGCTCGAGTACGGCACATTCGGCTTCGCCAATGGCCTTCTGTCCTACGGCGAGTTCCAGCAGAAGCTGGGCAACGACTAGGCGTTGGCCTCGTTCTTTGCCTTCAACATCAGGGCGATGTCGATGAGCTGGTCCTCCTGGCCACCGATCAGCTTGCGCTGGCCGGCTTCGAGCAGGATCTGCGCACCCGAGACGCCGTAGCGGTCGGCGGCATTGCCCGCGTGCTTGAGGAATGAGGAGTAGACACCGGCGTAGCCCATCATCAGCGTCATCCGGTTGAGCGTGCACTCCTCCGGCATCGCCGGGCGGATTACGTCTTCTGCTGCGTCGACGATCTGCAGGAAGTCGACGCCGGTGTTCCAGCCGAGCTTGTCGGCAACACCGATGAATGCCTCGAGCGGGGTGTTGCCTGCTCCGGCACCGAAGCGGCGTACCGAACCGTCGATCTGGGTGGCGCCTGCGCGAGCTGCGACGACCGTGTTGGCGACGCCGAGGCCGAGGTTCTCATGACCGTGGAAACCGATCGTGGCTTCGTTGCCGATCTCGGCGACGAGCGCGTGTACGCGATCCGCGACGCCTTCCATGATCAGCGCGCCGGCTGAGTCGACTACGTAGACGCACTGGCAGCCCGCGTCGACCATGATGCGCGCCTGCTTGGCGAGCGTCTCGGGCGACTGGGTGTGGCTCATCATCAGGAAGCCAACAGTCTCCAGACCGAGCTCACGAGCCAGACCGAAGTGCTGCCGCGAGGTGTCAGCCTCGGTGCAGTGGGTGGCGATACGGCAGATCTGGCCGCCGTTGTCCTGCGCAGCGCGGATGTCGTCCTTGGTGCCGACGCCGGGGAGCATCAGGAAGGCGATCTTCGCGTTCTTGGCCGTCTCGGCCGCGAGCTTGATGAGTTCCTGCTCGGGCGTCTTTGAGAAGCCGTAGTTGAACGACGATCCGCCGAGGCCGTCACCGTGGGTGACCTCGATGACCGGGATGCCGGCCGAGTCGAGAGCTCCGACGATGTCGCGCACTTCCTGCGGCACGAACTGGTGGCGCTTGTGGTGTGAGCCGTCGCGCAGGCAGGTGTCAGTCAGACGCAGGTCGAGCTTGCTCGACGTGTCGGTCTGCGACCACTTGCGGGCGAGTGCGTCGATCGAAGCGTCGACGCTGGAAACGGGTGCCGGAGTGCTCATTTGATGATCTCCCTTGCGATCGACTCACCGACGCGAGTCGCGGCGGCGGTCATGATGTCGAGATTGCCTGCGAACGGCGGCAGGTAGTCGCCAGCGCCTTCGACCTCGACGAAGATGCTGACCTTGGTCATACCCATCGTGGCTTCGGTGGCGTCATCGAACTGCGGATCCTGGAGCAGTCGATAGCCGGGCACGTACTCCTGCACCGACTTGGCCATGTCGAACACCGACTGCGAGATGGCATCGCGATCGGCGTCGGCGCTGACGCCACAGAAGATCGTGTCGCGCATGATCATCGGCGGCTCGGCCGGGTTGAGAATGATGATCGCCTTGCCCTTTTCGGCACCGCCGATCGTCATCACGCCATTGCTGGTCGTACGGGTGAACTCGTCGATGTTCGCGCGAGTGCCCGGACCGGCAGAGGCGCTCGAGACTGAAGCGACGATCTCGGCGTACGGCACCGGGGCGATGCGCGAGACGGCGTAGACCATCGGGATCGTGGCCTGGCCGCCACACGTGATCATGTTGACGTTCTCGGCGAGGATGTGTTCTTCGCCGTTGACCGGCGGTATGACGGCGGGGCCGACGGCGGCGGGCGTCAGGTCGATCGCCTTGATGCCGGCCTCGGCGTAGCGCGGTGCGTACTCGCGGTGAACGTATGCGGATGTCGCCTCGAAGATCAGCTCGGGCAGCTCGTCCTGCTTGAGCAGCCAGTCGACGCCCTCGTGCGATGCCTCGACGCCGCGATCGCGGGCGAGCTTCAGACCTTCGGATGCGGCGTCGACGCCGATCATCCAGCGCGGCTCGATCACATCGCTGCGGAGCAGCTTGTAGAGCAGGTCGGTTCCGATGTTGCCCGGGCCGACGATGGCCGCGGTGACTTTGCGGGACATATTTCTTACTCCTCGAAGGAGACGGTCAGGGGCGCGAACCCACTGATGGAAGCCGTCACGCGGTCACCCGCGGCAAACGGCACGAAGGGCCCCAAGGCCCCGGACAGGATCAGGTGGCCGGCACGAAGCGGGTCGCCGAAGCGTGCGGCCTGGACGGCTAGCCACCTCAGTGCCTCGAGCGGGTCGCCCAGGCAGGCAGCGCCCGTGCCGGACGAACGCTCCTCGTCGTTGATGGTCAGGCTCATGACGACGTCGCGCGGCTCGATCTCCGACAGTGGCAGGCCGGCGTCGCCGATCACATACAGGCCGCTCGACGCGTTGTCAGCGACCGTGTCGGTGAACTCGATATTCCAGTTTTCGATGCGCGAGTCGACGATCTCGAGCGCCGGAATCGCGACGTCGACGGACTCGCGTACGAAGTCGAGGGTGATCTGGTCCTCGGGAACATCGATGTCACGGCTCAGCCGGAAGGCGACTTCCGCTTCGACTCGAGGCTGCACGAGGGTGCGCATCGAGATCGGGGTGCCGTTGACGCCGTAGCTCACATCCATCTCGTCGAGCAGGTAGCCGAAGTCGGGCTGGTCGACGCCAAG
>JAKFCR010000369.1:0-1960 GCA_036676545.1 Aeromicrobium sp.
CTGCGGGCGCAGCCGCGAGAACAGGTCGTTCGCATTGCCTTGCCTCGGGTCGGCGTAGACGGTGAGCGTGCGCTTGCGGTCGCGCCGATGGATCAACTCGTCCTCGAAGGTGGTTTCGAACGATCGCACCACCTGCTGCAAGGGGATCATCTTCTGCGCCACCGGGCTCCAGATCTGCAGATTCGCCAGGCCATCGATGTCGTTACGCGACGCTTCGTCGACGCGCACTATGATCGGCAGCAGCAAGTCCGCCTCGCGATGGACGCCCGCGGTCACGCCCTGGAAACCTTCCCGGATCGCCGCCGCCACCATGGCACGGGTGATGCCGTTGACGTTGGCCTGCTCCTCGGCCAGGTTCGCTCGCACCAGCTTTACCCGTTGCCGCCAATCGGTGCGCACCGACTTGGCGTCGGGATCTTGCCGAAAGATCTGCTGCACTTGATCGCCGAGCCGCCGCAGTTCGTTCGGATCGGGGCCGCTAAGCCGCGCCTGGATCTTGCCGCTCACCCCCGTGCCAAGCTCGAACGGAGAGGCATAGGCCAGTGCATCCGGGAAGCGAGCTGCGAGCTCGACCTCGACTTTCTCCATGAGGTCGGCGATGACGCGGTGATCGTCCACACTGACCAGAAACTGCGCGTAGGCCGGGTTGGGCTGTTCCGGCTGGTAGGTCAGCAGGAAGCGTAGCGCGCCTTCGCCCAGGGTGGTGGTCACGTGCGTTACCCCGTCCTGCTCGAGCAGCAAGCGCTCGACCCGCTCGGCTTCAGCGCGGGTGACGTCTATGTGCGTACCCTGGGCCAGCCAGTAATCCACCATGAACTGGGGGCGCGTCGAGCTGGGGAAGAAACTCTGCTCGACGAAGGTAAAGCCCCACAGGGAGACGGCGAACAGGCCGGCCACGCTGGCCGTGCTCAGGTAGCGACGCCTGATGCAGGCACGCAGCAAGTCCTTGTAACGACGGTAGAAACCGCCGCTGTAGGGATCCGCATCCACCTGATCGGCCGTCGGCGCTTTCAGGAACATGACGCATAGCAGCGGCGTCACCGTGACCGCCGTCACCCAGCTCAGCAGCAGCGAGACCGTCACAACCTGGAACAGCGAGCGACAGAACTCGCCGGTGGCGTCGTTCGAGGTACCGATCGCGGCAAAGGCCAGGATCGCGATCAGGGTGGCACCGAGCAGCGGCCAGGCCGATTGCTTGACGACGGTGGAAGCCGCCCGTTCGGCACTCTCACCCTTCTGCATGCGGATGAGCACGCCGTCGACCACCACGATGGCATTGTCGACCAGCATGCCCAACGCGATGATCAACGCGCCCAGCGAGATACGCTCGAGCGCAACGCCCATCGGTTCGAGAAACAGGAATGAACCGGCGATGGTCAACAGCAGCACGAAGCCGATCAGCAGCCCGCTACGCAGGCCCATGAACAGCAGCAGTACCGCAACGACGATGGCAACCGCCTCCAGCAAGCTCTCGACGAAACCCGAGATGGCGGTGGTGACGGCCTCCGACTGCAGAGACACGATGCCAAACTCCATACCGACCGGGCGCTGCCCCTCGAGCTCCGCCATGCGTGTCTGAAGCGCCTCGCCCATGGTCACCACGTTGCCGCCGGAGACCGTGGAAATGCCGAGGCCGATACCGGTCCGACCGTCGAAGCGGATCTCGGCGGCGCTTGGCTCCACATAGCCGCGGCGGACGCTGGCGAGGTCACGCAGATGGAACTGCCGGCCGTCACCGCCATGGATCAGCAGCGCTTCGAAATCTCCGACCGAACTGAGCCCACCGGATGGTGCCAGGGTGACGAAGGCCGAGCCCACTCGCGCTCGACCGGCATCCGCCGTCACACCTTTCTGCCGCAATTCCTCGACGATGGCGGCAGGCGCAAGACCCAGCTGCGACAGACGATCGCTGTTGAACTCGACGAAGATGGCCTCGCGGCGCTCGCCGAAGGTGGTGATC
>JAKFCR010000370.1:0-6647 GCA_036676545.1 Aeromicrobium sp.
ACTTGACGGTTCCTGTTGCCATGTTCTTACTCCTATTAGCGAGCTAGTCACTCACGCGTTTCGCAAGCGACTTCGCCACACACATTCAACCTTCGAGGAGAACAAGACACCTTTTAAGGAAACTAGATTCATTCGTACGGCCCAACGTTGTGCAACTACTCACAAGTGTACCGGTTTTCGCCGACAAATGCGCCTTGCGAGGTGGGACTTACGCCTTCTTGGCCGCGTCGATCGCCTGCTGCAGTCCCGCGGGTGTCGGAGCCTCGACGTCCTTGCCGCCGATGCGAACCCAGGGCGTGCCCTTGAAACCATCGTCGGTGAGCTTCTCGCCGGCATCCTCGATCCACGGACCGAACCGCTTCGAGAGGACACACGAGTCGATTCCGGTGACACCAGCGGTCTTCGCCGTCTCGATCAAGGCCTTGTCATCCGGTCCGACCGTGTTCTCGTCTGGCTGGTTGGCGTAGAGCAGATCGTGCATGACCTTGTACTTCTCAATGCCGCCCTTGTCGAGCACGCACAGCGCTGCATTCAGAGCACGACTGGAGTATTCGTTTCCACTGGCGCTGTCGAGGAAACTGATCGGGCGGTACTCGATCGTGACCTCGCCCTTCTTGACCTGGTCAGCGAGGTAGGCACCGCTCTGCTGCTCGAACGACAGGCATGCCGGGCACTGGAAGTCCTCGGTCAGGATGATCTTGACCGGGTTCTTGCCGGCCGTCCCGCCAGCGGCCACGGCGTCGTACACAAATCCGTAGTCAGAGTTGACGTTCTTGGGAGCAACAAGCTCCTCGTTGGTCTTGTTCTTGTCGTTGGCGCTCTTGACGGCGTAACCACCGACGGCGATCAGCGCGACGACCACAGTGACAATCGCAATAGAGATCAGGTTGCGTTGCTTGCGGTCGGCCTTCTCCCGCTCTTTGCGCATCTGCTCGGCACGGGCGGCGCGCTCTTGACGTTCGTTTGCCACGTATGTCTCCTGGGTCCGGCGGTCACGATGACCAACGCAAGGTGTTGGTAGAAGGTTCCATCAGACCCTATCCGGCCGCCCGAAGCGCCGTGCTCGGAGTGCGCGTCTGCGCGGGCAAGTAAGGTGCACGACGTGAATGACAAGCTGGTATGGATCGACTGCGAGATGACTGGGCTGAGCCTTGAGACCGATGCGTTGGTCGAGGTTGCGGCTCTTGTCACCGACTACGAGCTCAACGTCCTGGGCGCTGGGGTCGACCTGACCATCAAGCCTCCGGCCGAGGCGCTCGATCAGATGGACGACTTCGTACGCAACATGCACACCAACTCCGGTCTGCTCACCGAGCTCGATGACGGGCTCAGCCTGCGCGAGGCCGAGGAGCAGGTACTCGACTACATCCGCCAGCACGTCAAGGAGCCCCGCAAGGCTCCACTCGCCGGCAACACGATCGGTACCGACCGGATGTTCCTCGCCCGCGACATGGCCGAGCTCGAGACCTGGATGCACTATCGCGTCGTCGACGTCTCGTCGATCAAGGAGCTCACGCGACAGTGGTACCCGCGGGCATATTTCGCCTCGCCGCCCAAGCGTGGACACCACCGTGCGCTGGTCGACATCCAGGAGAGCATCGAAGAACTCAAGTACTACCGGGCCGCCGTGTTCGTCCCCCAGCCCGGCCCCGAGACCGATACTGCCAAGGCGATTGCCGACCAGGTCGCCGGATCGGTGACGGGCCCGTCATAGCGAGCGTCTGACCTGCGTTAGACTTCCTGACGCCGTGTCGGGCGCATGCTCGGCACGCGTGGTGGGCGTAGCTCAGTTGGTAGAGCACCGGCTTGTGGTGCCGGTGGCCGCGGGTTCAAGTCCCGTCGTCCACCCCAGTACAGAACGCGCACTCGCGCCAGCGAGTGCGCGTTCTGTCATTTCAGAATCCCTGCGATCTTGGGCCTTTTCAGACGAGGGATCGACGCCTACTCTGAAGCATCCCTCCTGGCGATCCCCGTCCAGCGAATGGAGGACGCATCGTGGCCAAGCCAGTTCCCGCGGCGACACCTGTCTCGTTCGCGTACAAGCGGCTCTACAAGACCGGCAAGCCTCACAAGGGCGTCGACTTCGGCTGCAAGAAGGGCTCGAAGGTCACGGCGGCCATCAGCGGAACCGTCTGGTACGCGGGCGTCGGTGGCGGCTGGGGCCCGGCATACGGCGCACACGTCATCATCAAGGGTTCCGTGCACGGCAAGATCCGCTACGTGCAGGTCGCGCATCTGTCGCGCCTCGACGTCAGGACTGGACAGGTCGTGAAGATCGGCAAGCAGCTCGGGCTGTCCGGCGGGATCCCGGGACAGTGGGGAGCCGGCAACTCCACGGGTGCCCACGTGCACTTCCAGGTCAACAGGTCGTCCTTGTGGTCCGATCACGTCGATCCATGGCCCGCAATTGGTGCGGAGTCGGGCGACCGAATGGATCCAGCTGCGTACTTCATGGGCGCGACGGGCGCACACGTCACCTGGCTCGGCAAACGACTGGTCAAGCACGGGTTCGGCAAGCACTATCAAACGGGACCCGGTCCGGTCTTCGGCAAGGCGGACCAGGCGAACGTCTCAGACTTCCAGAAGGCGCAAGGCTGGTCGGGCAAGAATGCCGACGGATTCCCTGGCGCCCAGACTCTCCAACGTCTGGCCGCCGAGCCCAAACCTGCCGAGCCCAAAGCCAAGCCTGCCGCGGCGAAGGCCGCCAAGGCCGCCAGCAAGAAGGTGATGTCGTTGCGGCCGCTTTGGTACAACATCCCCGGCCCCGACAAGCTCAAGAAGGACTCCGAACGAGCCATCGCGGGCGCCACGCTCGTCAAGACCGGAGAGCCATCCGTGTTCGGCATGAACGAGCTCATCGGGCCAGGGAAAAACTCGATGACCAACACCGGATCGGCGTTCTCGAAGAAGATCGACGCCGCGCTCGGATCCGCGTACGCGATGGTGGTGCCAACGACCGCGTTCAACGAGAACTACTTGTTCTACGAGAAGGCAACAACGCGACTCGTCGAGAAGCTCCCCGACAAGATCCTGGCGGCGAAGGTTGGCGGCAAGGCCGTCCCCGGACGCCACCTGACGCTCGCAGTGTTCGAGGACATCGCCAGCGGCACCACGTTCGTGTTCGGCAACACCCATCTCGTCAACGGCAAGCAGTGGGGCGCCGGCCGTTCGGCACAGGCAACGATTGCCATGACTGAGCTCAAGCGGGTCTCGGCGCTTCACGGCAACTGCCCAATCCTGGTCGGTGGCGACATGAACAGGTCAGACGACCTGAGGGCGTTCATCACCGGCGGCCTGGTCAACATGCGCAAGGTCGCCAAGAGCAAATCCGCCACCACCGGGTTCTCGACGTACACCAACATCAGCAAAGACTCGGCGCGCAAGAGCTCCGACTGGATCATCGACCACGGCTACTGCTCCAAAGCCATGGTCGTGAACGCATACGACGTGGCGCTCGGCTACGACGCGACCGGCACGTTCCCCCCGGTTCGACCGTCAGACCACGTCCCGATTCTGTTCTCGGTCACGCTGCCCTGACGCCCTAGCCCGTACGCAGATCGATGTCGCCGCTGTTGGACGTCGCGCGTACGAATCCTTGGCCATCGTCGTCGGAGTCGATCGCTGACTGGACGTCACCAGACTTCGACTCGACCATGACGGCATACGTTCGATCGCCGGTCGGCACAGACGCCACGATGTCACCCGACTTCGTGAGGGCCTTCAACGCGAACGGCTGCTTGGCGAATGACGCATGGACATCGCCTGAGCTGGTCTCTGCCGAGAACTCGTCGACCGTGAGGCCGCCGACCTTGATGTCGCCAGTCGTCGTGGCAACCGTGAGCACACCTTGAACCAATGCATCAGCTGTGACATCGCCTGACGTCGTGTTGATGACGATGGGGATGTTCTTGGGTACTGACAGCGTCAGGGACACACCACAGCCCGGCGACAGCCACGTCGTACATCCGGAGATGACCTTGATCTCGTCGCCCTTGCGGCCGATCAGGAAGTCCGTCTTGCGGAGTCCGCTGGTCACCCTCGACGTCACCTTGACGACATCGTCAGCACCCTCTACGACGCGGATGTCAGCCGTTGTCGCGTTGACGACGATCTGCACCGAATCACCCATCTCGATGATGCTGGTGGAGGTCTTGGTGTCCTTCATCAGGACAGATATGCCGAGGACTGCGGCGGCAAACAGACCCACCGCGACGAGCGTGCCGATGACGGTGAGGAGAGTGCGCGATGCCGGCGAACGGACGTCGTAGTCCGCGATCATCTCGTCGGGCATCAGCCTGCTGCCTTGGCGCGAGTCGTCGAGATCGGCACGACGTCGCCAGCGCCCATACGAGCCGCGTCGGCGGTCTCGTCGTCAGGCATGGTCTGGCTTTCGAGCTCAGCCTCGACGCGCTTGAGGTAGTGGTCGACCTCGTTGTCGCGCTGCGCCTTGGTCCAGCCGAGCACGCCGCTCATCAGGTCGGCAACCTCGGCGGCAACCTCGGTACCGCGGTCGAACGTCTCGATCGAGATCCGCGTACGACGGGCGATCGCGTCATCGAGGTGACGAGCGCCTTCGTGGCTCGCGGCGTAGACGATCTCGGCGCGGAGGTAGTCGTCGGCGCCGGTGAGCGGCTTGCCGAGGTCGGGCTTCTCGGCGATCAGGTCCAGCAGCTCGGTGATGAGTGATCCATACCGGTGCAACAGGTGCTCGATACGGCCGATCCCGAGTCCGCTGGAGGCGGCCAGCATTTGGCGCTGGTTCCATACGGCTTCGAAGCCATCGGCTCCGAGCAGCGGTACGTCCTCGGTGCAGCACGGAGGAGTCATGCGGTCGAGGTGGCTCGCCATACCGTGCACGGCAGCGTCGATCGCGTCCTTGGCCATGATCCGGTAGGTCGTGTACTTGCCGCCCGCGATGACGACGAGACCCTTCACGCTGGTGCCGACGGCGTGCTCACGCGAGAGCTTGCTGGTCGCCTCGTCCTCCCCGGCGAGCAGCGGCCGCAGTCCGGCGTAGACGCCCACGATGTCCTCGTGCGTCAGCGAGCTCACGAGCACCTTGTTGACGTGCTTGAGGAGGTAGTCGATGTCGCTGCGGCTGGCTGCCGGGTGGTCCTTGGACAGTTCCCAGTCGGTGTCGGTCGTACCGATGATCCAGAGTCGGCCCCACGGTATGACGAACAGCACCGACTTGTCGGTGCGCAGGATCAGTCCGGAGTCGCCGCGGATGCGGTCGCGGGGCACGACGATGTGAATGCCCTTGCTGGCGCGTACGTGGAACTGGCCACGCTCCCCTGCGAACGACTGCGTCTCGTCGGTCCACACGCCGGTCGCGTTGACGACCTGCTTGGCGAGGATGTCGAACTCCTTGCCCGACTCCAGGTCCTTGACCTTGGCCCCGGTGACACGGTCACCTTCGCGCAGCAGTCCGATGACACGGGTACGGCTGGCGATGTGCGCTCCGTACGCTGCGGCCGTGCGCGACAGGAACATGGTGTGACGAGCGTCGTCGACCTGCCCGTCGTAGTAGTGGAGTGCGCCGATCAGCGCTTCCTTCTTGAGCCCCGGCATCATCCGCAGCGCGCCACGGCGCGTCAGGTGGCGGTGGTGCGGCACACCGCGGGAACGGCCCGAGAGCAGCGCCATCGAGTCATAGAGCAGCACGCCGGAGCCGGCATAGGCGCGCTCCCAGATACGACGCGTGAGCGGGTAGAGGAACGGCACTGGGTGCACGAGGTGAGGTGCGAGCTTGTCGAGAAGCAGGCTGCGCTCGCCGAGCGCCTCAGCGACGAGCCGGAAGTCGAGCATCTCGAGGTAGCGCAAGCCGCCGTGAACCAGCTTGCTGGAGCGGCTCGACGTACCCGAGGCGAAGTCACGGGCATCAACAAGACCGACAGACAGTCCACGGGTCGCAGCATCGAGTGCCGCGCCTCCGCCGACGACGCCAGCGCCAATGACGAGAACGTCAAGCGGCTGCGCAGCCATCGCGTCGAGCGCTGCTTGACGATTGGCGGGTGACAGGGCTACGGAACGCATGGCGATAGTCAATCAGGTCAGCAAATTAGCTGCGTCGCCTAGTCACATCGCCTCACGAGGTTTCGACCTTCCTGACGCGCTCCGCGCGTGATTCGCTCAACCTGGCTCGACGTTCGCGCCCCCTACGCGGTCACGCGAGAATGTCGGCTCATTTTGGTCGAGCGTGGGGGGACCCCCAGCAGAGCTCGCTCAGTCGATCTCAACCCAATCGAGGGTGCGGTCGACTGCCTTCTTCCACTGCGCGTGGCCGGCATCGCGCTGCTCCTGGGTGGAGGTGGGCTCCCAGCGCTTGGACTCGTTCCAGTTGGCGACGAGCTCGTCCGTGTTGGCCCAGAAGCCGACCGCGAGGCCGGCCGCGTACGCAGCGCCCAATGCCGTTGTCTCAGCGACCACCGGGCGGCTCACCGCAACTCCGAGGATGTCTGCCTGGATCTGCATGCAGAGCTCATTCATCGTCACTCCCCCGTCGACACGAAGGGTCTGCAAGTCAAGGTCGGCATCGGCAACCATCGCATCGACGACGTCCCGGCTCTGGTAGCAAATGGCCTCGAGCGCAGCGCGAGCGATGTGCGCGACGGTGTTGAAGCGCGAGAGACCGACGATCACGCCCC
>JAKFCR010000371.1:0-4938 GCA_036676545.1 Aeromicrobium sp.
CCGGTCATCTTCGCCTCGAGCCTGATGTACCTGCCTGCACTGCTGGCACAGTTCAACCCCAATGCGCCGTGGTCCAACTGGGTCGTCGCGCACTTCGTCAAGGGCGATCACCCCTACTACATGGCGTCGTTCTTCCTGTTGATCGTGTTCTTCACGTACTTCTACGTGTCGATCACGTTCAACCCCGAAGAAGTCGCCGACAACATGAAGAAGTACGGCGGGTTCATCCCGGGCATCCGCGCAGGCCGCCCGACGCAGGACTACCTCGCGTACGTCTTGAGCCGCATCACTCTCCCGGGTGCTCTCTATCTGGGCTTGATCGCACTCATCCCGTCGATCGCCATCGCGTTGCTCCAGGCCAACCAGAACTTCCCGTTCGGTGGCACCACGATTCTCATCATCGTGGGTGTCGGTCTCGACACGGTCAAGCAGATCGAGAGCCAGCTGCAGCAGCGCAACTACGAAGGCTTCCTCAAGTAATGCGACTGTTGATCATGGGGCCCCCCGGCGCAGGCAAGGGCACCCAGGCGGTTGGGCTCGCGACGCTGCTCGGTGGCGCCCACATCTCGACGGGTGACATCTTCCGTGCCAACGTCTCGCAGCAGACTGAACTGGGCCAGGCGGCACAGCGCTACATGGATGCTGGCGAGTACGTGCCGGACGAGATCACCAACGCAATGGTCAAGGACCGGCTGGCGCAGGAGGACGCGCGCGACGCGTTCATCCTCGACGGCTACCCCCGCACGGTTGACCAGGTGTCGACCCTCGACGGAATCCTGGAGTCGCTCGGCACCAAGCTCGACGGCGTGATCGAGCTCGTCGTGGATCCCGAAGAACTCATCCAGCGCCTTCTCAAGCGTGCTGAGACCAGCGGACGTGCTGATGACACCGAAGAGGTCATCCGACACCGCCAAGAGGTCTACACGAACGAGACCGCGCCGCTGATCGAGGTCTATGGCGGCCGTGGGCTGCTGATCGAGGTTGACGGCATGGGCGACGCCGACGAAGTCGGTCAACGGATCGTCGACGCGCTGCCCCGCTGATGTTCGACCGCGGGATCGAGATCAAGACCCCGGCTCAGATCGAGTCGATGCGCGAGGCCGGCCTGGTCGTCGCCTCGACACTCGAGCTCCTGGGCGCCACCGTGCGGGCCGGTATGACGACCGCCGAGCTGAATGCGTTGGCGCACGATCACATCCGTGCACAGGGCGCGACGTCCAACTTCCTCGGCTATCACGGGTTCACAGGTGTCATCTGCACGTCGGTCAACGACGAAGTGGTGCACGGCATCCCCGGCACCCGGACACTGCAGGACGGCGACATCATCTCGATCGACTGTGGTGCGGTGGTCGACGGCTGGCACGGAGACGCGGCCACCACGATCGCGATCGGCGACGTACCCGACGAGGTCGCCGAGCTGATGCGCGTCACCGAGCGGTCGCTGTGGGACGGCATTGCCGCGGCACGGCTCGGCGGCAGGGTTTCCGACATCAGCCACGCCGTCGAGACCTCCGTACGCGCGCAGGGCGATTACGGCATCGTCGAGGGCTTCACGGGCCACGGGATCGGATCGGCGATGCACCAGCCGCCCAACGTTCCCAATGTGGGACGGCCGGGTCGAGGAGCCAAGCTCGTCAAGGGCCTTGCACTCGCTGTCGAGCCGATGATCACTCTCGCTACGCCCAATACTCGTACGCTCGCCGACGACTGGACCGTCGTGACGACGGACGGCTCCTGGGCTGCGCACTATGAGCACACGTTCACGCTCACTGACACCGGTGCGTGGGTGCTCACCGCAATTGACGGCGGCAAGGCCCAGCTGGAAGCGCTTGGCGTGCCATACGGAGGACACTGAGGGTATGCGACTCATCGCTGCGCTACTGCTCCTCCTGACGGCGGCGGCGTGCGGCGACGAGCGGGCGCCAGCGACGAACTCGCCTCCCTCAAGCGCGCCGGTCCTCAATGAGCGCGAGCAGGTCGTCGACACTCTCATGCGAGCCATCGAGGCCGGCGACTGTGATCGGGTCAAAGGCGTCGTGCTGACGCCCTCCGAGATCGACTGTGGTGCGATCGTGGAGTCGGCTGGAATGCTCGAATTGGAGGGCGTTGACCTCGACAGTGTCCGCTATGAGTCAGGCGAGATCGCCGGTGACAGCTCGACCGTCACGATCACCTGGAGCACGGACTTGCCGAAAGAGGAGACGGACGTGCAGCGGGTCGATGACGAATGGCTTGTCGTCTTCGACTCTGCCGCCTAGCTGAGCCCTGCTTAGCGGTGCATCTCCATGGTGCAGCACTTGACGCTGCCGCCTGACTTGAGGAACTCGCTCAAGTCGACCGGTACCGGGTTGTAGCCCCGATCCCGCAGCTGCTCACTGAAGTGCTTTGCGGCGGACGGCACGATCACGTTGTGGCCGTCACTCACGGAGTTGAGGCCCAGCACGAGCGCGTCAGCCTCGGTGCAGATGATCGCGCTGGGGAACAGGTCACGCAGGGTGCGCTGGCTGTGCCTGCTGAACGCGCCGGGGAAGTAGGCGATGTCCGCAGCGGTGTCGCCGTGGCCGTCATCGAGGATCGCGATCGCCGTGTCGAGGTGATAGAACCGCGGGTCGACGAGTTCAAGCGAGACCACCGGGCGGTCGAGGGCGTTGGCGGCCTCGATGTGCGCTTCCAGAGACGTACGGAAGCCGGTCCCGGCGAGGATCATCTTCTTGAGGGCGAGGAAGTCGCCTTCGCCCTCATTGATCTGCGCGGGCAGGAAGACGTCGATCCCGAACTTGTACAGCCACTCGCCGTACGCGACGCCTTCGGCGGTGCGCTCGGGGAAGCGGAACTTGGCTCCATAGGCACGCTTGCCGACGACGAGCCCGCCGTTGGCGGCGAAGACCATGTCGGGCTGCCCAACCATGGGCTCAATCAGCTCGACCTTGTGGCCAAGACTCAAATAGGTGTTGCGAAGAACTTCCCACTGCAGATGAGCGCGATCGACATCGACGGGAACCTGCGTGTTCATCCACGGATTGATCGCGTACGTGACCTCGAAATACTGAGGTGGGCACATGAGGTAGTGCCGGGTACGGGCCGTCCGTTGGGGCGCGGGCTGCAGGCGGGTGTCGATGACGGTCAATGCGGCCTCCGGCAATGTGTGTCTAGAGAAGTGTGACGTCCTTGCAATGAATCAATGCTAGTTGCGCACAGGGTGCACTGGCGAAGCCGAAACTGTGCATCGACCCGAAGATTTGTTGTCTGATTCACTCATGTGTGGTGATTTCTTGCGAAGATGGTGGACATGGACGATATCGACCGCCAGCTCATCAGCCAGCTACTCGAGGACGGCCGGGCCAGCTATGCCGCGATCGGCAACAAGATCGGTCTCTCGGCGCCGGCTGTGAAGCGTCGGACCGACCGTTTGCTCGCTGACGGTGTCATCAGCGGGTTCACCGCCGTGCTGGATCCGGACCTGGTCGGTTGGAGCACTGAGGCATACGTTGCCGTGCACTGCAAAGGAGCAATCTCGCCGGACGAGCTGCGCGCAGCGTTCGCCAGAGTCCCCGAGGTGCATTCGGCGGCGACGATCTCCGGTCAAGCCGACGCCATGCTCCGCATCGTTGCCAAGGACGTACGCGATCTCGAGCGTGCGTTGGAACGTGTGCGTACTGAGACATCCCAGGTCGACCACACCGAGACCTCCATCGTGCTGTCCCGCCTGATTGACCGTCACGGGCTCGCGGCGCGCGGCGACTTTGACCCGCAACCCTGAGGCGTTCACAGGCTCGGGTGAGATTCACAACCACCGCACAGCCCACGCGGAGGTCATGCTCAAGCTGACTTCCTAGCGTCGCCGGCATGGTGAAGTCATGGATGCTCTGGGTCGTCAGTGTCGTGATGAGCGGCGCCGTCGCATCGTCCGCCATCTCGGCAGATGCCCAGAGCTCGAAGGCTGCGGCGCAAAGCCCTTCCACGTCGACGGCGTCTGCCACCACGTCGACGTCCAACTCATCCGCCGCTGATCTGAGCGGACTCGCCGAGATCTCAACCGATGCGGTCTTCGCTGTGGAAGTACTCAACCTCGACACCGGTGCGACGGCCCCGTACGGCGACGGCGCGTTCGACACGGCAAGCATCGTCAAGGTCGACATCCTCGCTGCGCTGCTCTATCAGGCGCAGCAAGACGGTCGTGGCCTGACGGCGAGCGAGCGGAACTTAGCGGCGGCCATGATCGAACGCAGCGACAACGCCTCCGCGACGGCGCTGTTCAATGCGGTCGGAGGGGAGCGCGGGCTCGAGGCGTTCAACACTGTCATAGGTCTCACAGACACCGACATCGGGTTGAACGGCTACTGGGGGCTGACCCAGACGACGACCACAGATCAGATTCGGATGCTCAGGGTCGTGTTTGGGGCTGACTCGGTGCTGACAAGCGAGTCGCAGGCGTACGTGAGGTCGCTCATGACCAACGTGGTCGACAGTCAGAACTTCGGTGTGTCCGCCGCTGCTGATGACGCCGCCGACGTCGCGCTCAAGGTCGGCTACCTGCAGCGCTCGTCAACAGGCCTGTGGGACGTCAACAGCATTGGCGAGATCGAGGTCGACGGCGACACGTACCTGGTCGCGGTGCTCTCGGAGGGGAATGCCAGCTTCGATTCAGGCGTCGCCCTGGTCGACCAGGTGGCGCGTGAAGCCGTCGCGTCCCTCGCATAGCCATCGATCGCGCGAGGTTTCGGGCTCGCTCAGCTTCGGCGATTTGAGTCTGCCGCGTGTGTGCGCGTAGAATTGGGAGTCGGCCTTTTCAGGTCCGCATTCCCATGCCATGGATTCCGCTTCGGCGGCGTGGTTGGAGTGCGCCAGACAGGGCTTACACACAGTAGACAAGCAGACCGAAGAAGAGGTTATGGCGAAAAAAGAAGGCGTCATCGAGATGGAAGGCGCTGTCGTTGA